>DATNQK010000216.1:0-7008 GCA_036704065.1 Stenomitos sp. | reverse complement strand
CTAAGGCTTTCAAGTGTTCATCAAAGTCCGACGGTCGCGCTGCCCCAATGCTTAAGGTATGGATCTGCGGGTGGCTTAAGCAAAAGAGATCATTAAAGACCATTGGGCTTAAGGGGGCACAGAGTGCCGTGAGTTTGGCAGAGGGTTCATACAACAATCCACCTTTATTGGCCGGACTAATAATAAAAACCCCCATGTCGTGGCGTTGAGCGGCCAGAACCGCAGGCCAATTATTTTGGTTGATGTAATACCAGTGTAGGTTCACATAATCGAAAGCATTGGTGGCGATCGCCTGCACAATCAATTCTGTGGGAGCGTGGGTCGAAAAGCCCAAAAAACGCACCTTGCCTTCAGCCTGAAGTTGCTGGGCTACTTCTAAACAGCCACCTGCCTTGAATATATCGTGGTAGATTGCTGCGTTATTTAACCCATGCAGACCCAGCAGATCCACATAATCTAGCCCTAGATTGGCTAAAGACTTCTCAACGGTTTGGCGAAAGTCCTTGGCATTGGCAGTAGGTGCAACCTTCGTTTGCACAATTATCTGTTCTCTGGGTAGACGCGGCAGGATTTGTCCCAGTTGCAGTTCTGAAGAGCCGTAGCCTCGGGCCGTTTCAATATGACAAATGCCGACCTCAAGCGCACGCCGAACAACGGCCTCTACATTCGCTTGGCAATCGGACGGCACCTCAGAGAACGGAACGTCTTGCCACTTAAACTGATACCGCATGCCTCCACAGGAAAAAACAGGCATTTTCAGTTCTGTGCGTCCAAAGCGGCGGTATTGCATCTAGCGTATTCCAGTCATCCGCTTCTATTCTAAGCACATCCCCCACGCTGAGTTGCAGTAACCCACCGTGGGGCAATGCCAAGACTACATTTCGCGAACAATCGGTTGACCGTCCTTAATTTCGCCAATTAGAACCACATTAGCCAAGTTCACAAAGATGCCGTTTTCCAGAACACCAGGAATGTTGTTGATGGTCTTTTCCAGGTCAGCCGGATCGCTAATGTTGGCAAAGGTGACATCCAAAACCATGTTGCCTTGGTCTGTGATCACAGGGCCATCTTTTTTAATGCCCATGCGTAGTTCTGGAGTACCGCCTAATTTCTCAAGGGCACGGGTGACAGGCGCAATGGCCATAGGCAATACTTCTACGGGCACGGGAAAGGTAGACCCTAGCCTGTCCACAAGCTTGGTTTGATCCACCACCACAATAAAGAGTTCGGCCAAGCCATCCACCACTTTTTCGCGAGTATGAGCAGCACCACCGCCCTTAATCAACTGCTTTTGGGGATCAACTTCATCCGCCCCGTCAATGGCAATATGGATGCGATCAACTTCATCCAGGGTGGTTAAAGGAATCCCATACTGTTTTGCCAGTACAGACGCTTGGAAGGACGTGGGGATGCCCTTGATATTTTCCAGTTCGCCAGATTTCAGGCGATCGCCTAAGGATTGGATGGCAAAGGCAGTGGTCGAGCCTGTTCCGAGGCCAACAATCGAACCCGACTGCACTCGATCCGCAGCGGCCTTTCCCACTTGCTGCTTCATTAACTTAACGGCATCTTCACCCGTGCTCATATCAAACCTCAAGCGTTCGTCTGTTCGTTTCTTAGAATGCCGCAAAGTGTCGCCACTGCCTAGGGGCAATGGGACGGAACCGTTGGAGGTAAAGTCTCTTGGAAGTGTCTTGGGTAAAACTACTGCTGCGGTGCTTGCGATGGCCCAGGCGGTACTGTAGGTGGTTGCAGGATAGGCGGCACGGCTTGGGTACGAACGGTCAAAACTTGCGGCGGTGTTGCATCCGGCGGATACACCAGATCCACTTGCACCAACCTTGAGGTACGGGGACGCAATGCCAAAGAAACCAAGGGTTCACCCTGCTGTCCTGGTGCCTGCACTAAATGAACATAGCGGGTTTGGGGATTGCCCTGATCGTCGCTGTAACGAACCCGAACGGTGCCTCTAAAAAAGACACGCGAAGGAGGCGGGTTATTAAATTTCAAGGCGGTCGGTTTGTCGTCTGCTTTCACCGGTGTTTGCAAGAGTACCGCCACAGACTGAACCTGCTCGGTGGGGTTATAGAGCGGCAAGGTGAGGGAATATTGGATGCCGTAGTTACCATGGGCCGCATAGGCTGTATCGGGATACCGCTTAATCATGGTTGCGCTTTGCACTTGACCTGTGCCAAATGCACCCCGCGCAACGGTGCTGATGGGGTAAGAAAAGGCCGTCCCTACCTTAGGAATTGCCAAGCGACCGGGTGTTGTACGATCGCTCAACTGTGCTTGCCAACGGCTGCCTCTGGCCACACCAGCGACACGCCCATATACGAGAGGGCCAGGTGCATCGGGTGGGGTGGGGGTTTTATCCCGAGGGCCAGACAATGTCCCTGTTTGTAACAAGTTGCTCCATTCCTCTAGGGAAGGGGCGCGTTCCTGCCCGCCCTCATCCGTTTTGGCATACATGGCGAGGCTGGCAATGTAAACGGGGCCAGAGCTCCGCAAGTGCGCGAGGGTAGAACGGCCATTAATGGGTGGCGTTAGGGTTTTGACTGGGATGGGCACATTCAGCAGTAACACATTGCTTTGCGGTGGAATCACTACACTCGCAGGCCAGGTACTCTGGCGTTGCCCCCGCAGAATATCGTTTGTAACGCGATCGCCTGGGCCTGCATAAACCTGGCCCAAGTTGTTCTCCGTCACGGGCGGCAAGGAAATGAACGGTGCATCGGGCTGGCTTAAATAGCTCGCCGCTTGTAACACATTCACCGTCACGGGCGTAGCGCTTGGATTGTTTAACACAATCGCCATGTACAGCGTTCTTAAAGGAGCAGAACTTTTCGCTTGGTTAGAAATATGATGGGCAAAAATATCAAATTGCCCCTGAAACGCTTGATCTAGGTGCGCTTGGGGGTGTGCCTTACCAGCGGGGGGAAACGTAGACAGCAAAATCCCTTCTGTTTGCACCACCTCAGGACTGTTGCTGTTGAAGACCAACACCGAGTCTAACTGCCCAGGCAAAGGCCGAACCTCTTGGGGTTGAACCACAACCTCCGGTTTGATCACTGGCTTGATCTCTGGCTTGGGTGCAGGAGGTGTTTGGGCGATCAACGCAGCGCTTAATAAAGAAAGCATTGTCACAGACTCAATGGTTGCGAAACTCAAAGGTATTATCCCCTTTTAGGGCACTGACCTCCGAATTTTCAGCACTGTTCCCGTCCCAGGGGTGAATGCCTGAGTCAATGTGCAAAATGCAAGGGGTGGCTTATAAAAACACGCCGCCCCCTACCGACCGGAAATAAAAATTAGAGAAAATTAGAGTCGCGCAGAATCTTGCGTTAACTGCGGTGAAATGTTGTCTGCCACATCTGCCTCTAGATCGAGCCCAAGGGAGGCTTCGGTAAAGGGCACCCAAACCTCTTCGGCGTAGGCAGCGGTTAGGGATGCAGGCAAATGGGCTGCAGGCGCATGACCCAGGTATCCCACACATCCTTCCATCAGTGTGTAGGCAGCAATAATGCCGCCTCCGGCTAGGGCAACTAGGGTTCCAGCAAACATGAGTGAGAACTCACGTTGTTCGAATGCCCTTTGCATGAGCCGCAAAGACCAATAGGTGATTCCAGAAAGGGTGAGGATAAGAATAATGATCATAGCTTTACTTATTGTAACAAAGCTACAATCAATCCTTCTACTTCCGGCAATATCTTCCGTATATTTTCATGATTGGGTCAAAGGCTTGTACAGCAAGCTTTTGCACATCGCGCCAAGCCGCGCACTTCAGGGGTATCTAATCTAGGGTGCTCCGTACCGGAACCTGATGGGCTTGTAAATGAGATTTAATTTCCGCAATGCTGAGCTGCCCATAGTGTAGTAATGAGGCCAACAGTGCTGCTTCGGCTTTGCCTGTGGTGAAGGCTTCGCGGATATGGTCGCAGGTGCCTGCTCCACCGGAGGCGATCACGGGAATTTCTACTTGTTCGGCAATGATACGGGTGAGTTCCAGGTCATAGCCTGCTTGGGTACCGTCTGCATCCATGCTGGTAATTAACAGTTCTCCGGCACCGCGCTGCTCGACTTCTTTGGCCCAGGCGATCGCATCCATTCCGGTGTTTTCTCGTCCGCCGCGTACGTACACATCCCAGCCTGGGTTCTGTAGATCGGTTCGGCGGCGTGCATCAATGGCGATGACGATACACTGTGCGCCAAAGCGATCGCTGGCCCGGTTGATAAAGTCTGGATTTTTAACGGCAAAAGAGTTGAGGCTCACTTTATCGGCCCCAGCCCTTAATAGTTCTTTAATTGTTTCTAAGGATTGAATGCCACCGCCGACAGTCAGCGGAATAAAGACCTGTTCTGCGGTGCGATAGACCACATCAAAGATAATGCCGCGATCTTCATGGGTAGCGGTAATGTCTAGGAAGACCAGTTCATCTGCGCCAGCATCGTTATAGATTTGGGCCAGTTCCACGGGGTCTCCCGCATCTTTGAGGTCAACGAAATTGACGCCCTTGACCACTCGTCCGGCATTGACGTCTAGGCAGGGAAGAATACGTTTAGCCAGCATGAGGTCTCCTGAACAGGATAGGCGCGGTGCAATCAATGTTTTTATGTTACGACAGCCTAGCCGCTCATTAGTTAAAGAGGCAGACTTGTCCTCCTACGCCGCTTTAATTGTGAGGTTCAACCACAATGCTCTAAATACACAGACATATTTCCGGTTCTCTAAGTTGATTGTAAAAGCTCTATTGCAAAGCACTGCGGAGAAAGATTCGGTCAAAAAACCTGGAAATCAACAATGATTTTTATTTGACCAGTGTATTTATTGAGCAATGCAGAATAGTTTTCTATCGGATGCTACCAGCAAGGCAAGGCGATGTATTGCCTTTGGTAAATGTTCAATGTTGATGCTGGTGTTAATTTTGGTCGAGGAAAGATGTAGCTTCAGTTAAAATTTTGGAGCATCTCTCCTTAAACATTGTCTTAAATGTAATTCTGAAATTGCCCTAACGTAGCTATGAAACGTGAGTTAAGCATTAAGCTAAGCAAACCTATCCCGCTGTTACACAAAAACGTTGAGGCAAACTGGCGCGAGTTGTTTAAGGCAGTTGGCAAGGCGACAGCTGATACAGCATTTGGGAATTGGGGCAATGTAGCGCTTGATGCGGTAGATTTTACTGCTGCTTTGGGCTTGGGAACTTCGGAAGCAGAGTTGGCTTGGCGCTTGATGTACCGATCCTTGGTCTGCGCTATCGCCAGCCTTTTAGAAGTTAACCGAGAATTATTGGATTGCGATCCTGAAAAAAGAGATTGGACAAGCTTGAGTGATCGCCTAGATGTTTCTATGGAGGGCGTTGAGTTAACACTCGATGAAGACTTTTTCCAGCATCCTCAACAATCAAGTCTTTTATTGGCTATTCGTAAACCGCTTGAGCAGTGGTTGCGTGAGCTAGTGGGGCGCGAGCACGAGGCTCAGGTTAAAAGTATGAGTGCGCGGTTGCCTACTTATTTTATCTATGCGCTGCATGAAGAATGGGCAAAGCATGAGGCTGAATATGTAGCGCTTCAACCGACGGAGACGCCTTTTTCTGATGCCGAAAAGCGAGAACGGAGTTGGGCATGGTATCGTGCATGGCTGCAAAAACAAATTGAAGAACCAATGTTTTTGGAGGCATTTGGGTTAAAACAGGTTTACGTTAAACCCTGCGCATATTATGAGCAACCGGAAGCCAAGCCAGAAGATGAGTTTCATCGGCGGATTGATTGTTCACGAGAACGGGAAACGCGGGTCGTGGTGGAACTCTGGGATCACCTGTTGGCATGGCTGGCGCAACACGATTCTAGAGATGCGATTCGCGTCATTAGCGGTGGGCCAGGGAGCGGTAAGTCTTCTTTTACAAAGATGTTTGCGGCTCATGTGGCAGAAACAATGGCAAAGCCAGTGCTTTATATTCCCCTACATCGGTTGAACCCTGCTAAAGATTTAATTGAAGCGGTGGGCGATTATGTCGCTATTTCCAAGTTTCTACAGCACAATCCCCTTGATTCTAAAGATGGAGAACCTGAACTGCTGATCATTTTTGATGGTTTAGATGAGTTAGCAATGCAAGGCAGAGTAGGAGCAGAAGTAGCCCAAGCCTTTATTCGGGAGGTGCAAAGCAAAGTGGGGTTGTTTAATCAGCAACAAACTCGGCTGCAAGTGATCTTGAGTGGACGAGAAGTGGTGGTTCAGTCTAACAGTGACCTATTTCGTAAGTCTGGTCAGGTTTTGCATGTTCTGCCCTATGTTGTGGGTGTAGACGAGCGCAGCAATCGAGCAGGCGTGTCTCATAAATACTTAGATGAACACCGTTTATTAGAAACTGATCGTCGTCAGGAGTGGTGGCAAGGATATGGTGCAGCAAGCGGCTTAAACTATACCCAATTGCCAGCAGAACTAGATCAGGGCAATCTAACAGAAATTACGGCTCAGCCATTGCTTAACTATCTTGTTGCCCTTGCCTATCAAGGGGGACGTCTAAGTATTGATAGAGATAGTAATCTCAACGCAATTTATCAAGATTTGTTGTCAGCGGTTTATGAGCGCGGATGGGCAGGCAAGGATGCAAGACATCCGGCTGTGGCCCAAATGAGTTATGGCGATTTTGAACGAATTCTAGAGGAGGTGTCCCTTTCTGCTTGGCATGGTAATGGGCGGACAACAACGGTTCAAGAAATTGCAGCACATTGCGAAAGTGGTGGCCTTTCAAGGCTATTAGAAAATTTTCAAGAAGGGGCAAAATCTGGGGTTGTTCGCTTACTGACAGCATTTTATTTCCGCCAGAGCGGTCAGCGCGAGACGGGAGATAGAACATTTGAATTTACTCATAAGAGTTTTGGCGAATATTTAACGGCGCGACGACTAGTACGCGGTTTGCAGAAGATGCATCGAGAACTAGTACAGCTTGGCATAAGTTTACCTACTATATAGAGGTACAAGGTTTGAGGCTTCAAAGCGATGCCCCA
>DATNQK010000215.1:0-4509 GCA_036704065.1 Stenomitos sp. | reverse complement strand
TTATACAAACTTGGCTTAAAAATTCAGCTCAATTAGTCGGCTTGCGTGCTAAATGTACCTAGAGAATCCGTGGGATTAGAGTAGTGGCGAGGCGTATAGACCCAGGGTGAATGCGTTTGGCGCGCAATGGCACGGGTGGTGGTGGAACCGACGATTAGGAGGGTGCGCATATCTGCTTGGTCTGGCTTGAGGTCTCCGAGAGACACAACCTCAACCTTTTGCCCCGGACGGCCCATATTTTTCGCAACAACGACAGGGGTTTGGGGGTGTCGCCACTGTAACAAAATATCTCTGGCGGCACTCAGTTGCCAGGTGCGCTGTTGCGAAATGGGGTTGTAAAACGCGATCGCAAAATCGGCTTGTGCAGCAGCGGTAATGCGCTGCGCAATAATATCCCAAGGTTTGAGAATATCAGACAGTGAAATAGTACAAAAATCATGGCCCAGTGGTGCCCCTACCGCAGCGGCAGCCGCTTGCATCGCAGAGATGCCCGGTGCAACTTGAATATCGAGGTCAGCCCAGGCTGAATTCGCCTCGCGATCTATCACTTCAAACACCGCAGCAGCCATCGCGTAGATGCCTGGGTCGCCCGATGAAACGACAACAACTGAACGACCTTGGGCCGCTAGGTCTAGGGCATGTCGCGCGCGGTCTAATTCCACTCGGTTGTCGGATTCATGACATTGTTTTCCTGCGACCAAATCCGCAATTAGGTTGACGTAAGTTTTGTAGCCTACAACGTCGGTGGCTGCTTGAATCAAGGCTTTGACTTCTGGAGACAGCCATCGGGCATCGCCAGGGCCTGTGCCAATAATGGCGAGGGTGCCACGGACTTGCTCGGGGCAATACACCAAATGGGTGGCGCTGCCAGTGGCCTTTGCTTCGGTAATTTCGATGATGTGGCTGCCCGTGGGACTGAAGGGCAGATTGCTCTGCTGTAGCCAGGGGGCCTCGCCAATCAGTCGCACAGACGCTCCGGCCAATAGATCGCACGTGAAGGATTTGGCATGTTCGGGATTGCACAGCCGATAGCCCCGAGGCGGTGCTTCTAGAACAACGTTAAACCGCAACTGCCCTGTGGCCGTGACGGCAGCGGAGATGCCAAGGGCTTGGGCGATCGCCTGAGCTAAATCGTTGGCACCCGTTAGTCCACCCAACAGCGGGACTACAGCGCTCCCATCTTCTGCCACCGCAATCACAGGCGGTTCGGCATGTTTATCCGTCAGTAAAGGCGCTAGGGTTCGAATTAAGATACCAGCCGCACAGATGCCAATAATGGGCGTGCCGCTGCTAAACAGCGATCGCACTGTATCCCCAAAATTGTTGTAGGGATGGTCAGCGGAATGGGTGCGGCTGGCTAATCCATAGAGGGTTGCCAAGGGTAAGGCGGCTTGGATCTGCCGAGCGATCGCAGCACTCGGCTCATTCAAAATCACAATGGCGGGGGACTGCACGCTAGGTTCTCAGATCTGAAGAGGGTCGTTATTGGGGGCGGGTTTGGCTGGGTACTAAAACGAGTGCCCAGTAGGGAACGGTTTCTGGGGCAACCTCGGTGATAGGCCGAATCGTTTGGTTCGGGAGCGTAGCCCGTTCAATGTAGAGGGAACGCTCAAAGAGACCGAGTTCCTCTAACACGGCTTTGACCTTCGCAAAGTGACGCCCAAGCTTAATGATGATGGCCGCATCCACCCCTGTCAGGCGATCGCGTAAAGCATCGGCTTCAAGGGTGGCAGGCATGATACTCAGCACGTCATTGCGGTAGGTGAGCGGTGCGCCCAGCATGGCGGCACTGGCAAAGGTGGAGGAAATACCGGGTACCACTTCTGTCTCAAACTGATCGGCGAGACGGTTGTAGATGTACATAAAGGAACCGTACAACATCGGATCGCCCTCACAGAGCACGGCAACATCCCGCCCTGCTTGCAGATGCTCGGCAATTTTAGCGGCACCGATGTCGTAGTAGGGTTGAGAAGACCGTTCCACGCTAAAGGGCAGTGGCATCGGAATTTCAACCTGATGGGGTTGGATAAAATCGGCAACAATGGCGCGTGCTAAAACCTTGCCGCTTTCGAGGGTCGGGTAGGCAATCACAGGCACCGACGTGAGAATCCGATGGGCTTTGAGGGTTAGAAGTTCTGGGTCTCCAGGGCCAATGCCAAGACCGTACAGTTTCCCTTGGTTGGGCATCATATTTCGCGCTCCTGGGCTAAAGCATTGATCGCCGCCGCTGCCATCGCGCTGCCACCACGGCGTCCATGTAGGGTGAGAAAGGGAAGGTGATAAGGGTTTTGTGCAAGCGCGACTTTAGACTCAACCGCACCCACAAATCCGACTGGAAAGCCTAACACGACGGCAGGCTGCGGCCCTCCTGCGGCGACCAGTTCCAACAATCGGAATAAAGCTGTTGGGGCATTGCCAATGGCCACCACTGCTCCAGCTAGATAGGGTTGCCAAAGGTCTAAAGCGGCAGCAGAACGGGTGTTGCCAATGCGCTGGGCGATCGCCGGAACGTCAGGATGGTTCAAGGTACAAATGACAGGATTCTGGGCAGGTAAACGACTACGGGTAACCCCGTGGGCCACCATCTGAGCATCGCATAAAATCGCAGCACCTTGAGCCAAGGCCTCTCTTCCCTTGCGGACGGCATCAGCGGAGAACGCAAGATCTGCGGGGATATCGGTCATGCCACAGGCATGAATTAGTCGCACTGCAATGGGCTCTAAATCGACAGGTAGGTGCGACAGGGATGCTTCAGCACGAATGGTGGCAAAGGATTGGCGGTATATGTCTTGGCCATTGCGGATATAGTCCAGCATAGGGTACGTCTCACTCCTGGCCTAGGATGGCATCAACACCTTGCCGGAATTCCGCCATCTCTTGGCGATTGGCAAAGGCCGCGAAAGATTCGGCGGCATTGTGGCGTTGGAGACGATAGGTGCGGAGCATGGCTTCTACCAGGATTGGGACTTGGGTGGCAGGACACCTGGCATAGAGTTGCTTGCCAAAGGGGGAACCCTCAGAGCCCACATAGACGCGATAGGCTTCTTCTAGGGGTTGTTGCGTATTCTGGCTGTTGGCCTCTGCCACCAGCGTGATGCCTTGGCAGTGGTGTTGCGCACAGGACTTTTCGCAGCCGCTGAGATGGATATTCAATGGAGTGTCCAATTCGATACAGCGTTCTAAGTGGGCGATGAGTGCTAACCCATGCTGTTGCGTATTGGCAACGGCACTGCGGCATCCCGTGGTGCCGGAACAAGCCACAATGGTACTGCTGGGAGCGTTGGCTGCACAGGCCAAGCTCAATGCTTGAATCTGTTGCACAACCGTTGGCACGCCAGCTTGGGGAATGTGGGGCAACAACAGGGTTTGCCAAGGCGTTAGGCGTACCTCTGCGTTGCCGTATTCCGCCGCAAGTGCAGCAATGGTGCGCAACTGCAAGGTTTGCACTTGTCCCAGTGGCAGTGCAATCCCTAAATAGCACTGACCAGGCTGTTTTTGGGCATGAACCCCAAGGTGGGCGTCAGGCACGACAGGCGGACGAGACCAAGCCGCGGGAGTGCGCTGCAATAGGCCAGGAATTCGGGTTTCCACGGCTTCTAAGTAAGCCGCTAGGCCCCACTCCCGCAGCAACTTTCGCAGACGAGGGGGCGAGGGGGTAGACGGCTGTTGTTGACTGTAAAGGCTATAGACCTCGGTCAGTGCCACCAGCAGGGGAATACAGTCTTGCGGTTCTATCCATAGGCCCGTATCTTGCGGTAGGTCACCCCGCTGACCCATGCTCAAATGCAACCGCAAGCAGACTTGCCCATCCACCTCAGCCGCCACCAGGGTAATGTCATTGGGGCGATCGCCCACGTAAACTGCTTCGCCCCCATCAAAACACACACTAAACTTGGGCGAAAGTCCAGTAAAAGGGGCTTGTGTTTCTAGGTGCTGCTGCCAAGCCTGAACCAGAGCGCGCGTATCTAACAGGGCTTGGGCATCAATCCCCGCAGTGGGACTGGTCATGATGTTGCGCATTGCATCCAAGGCCACGGTTGCGGCAGCTAACCCCAACTGCTGGAGCACTGCTAGCTCTGTATTAGAAAGGGGGGCTTTCAGCCCTCTGAGTTGAATATTGGCGCGGTTTGTAATTTGAACGGTACCGTTTCCTAAGTGATCTGCAATGTCGGCGATCGCATGGCATTGTGCGGCACTTAAACGACCGCCTGGAACGCGGAGGCGAGCTAAAATGCCATCTTGAGCCGTGGTGGGATCAAATAAACCAGGACAACGGGCTGCTTCAGATTCAGAAACCAAACTGATGCTCCTTCTCTGTGCAACGCAGAGAGTCGACAACAAAACCGGGACATCTGCTAACCAAAGATGCCGCTGCGGTCGGCATTCTGACTTGGGATGTCCCCTCACAGTTGCGGCACAGTACCGGACTTTCACCGGACTTTCCCGACCTCAAGCTTCCGTAATCTAGCATGAGACGGGTGCCCGCATGCTAAGCCCTCGATGATTCTT
>DATNQK010000214.1:0-2507 GCA_036704065.1 Stenomitos sp. | reverse complement strand
GCGCTCACCTTCCTCATCGCCGGCGCCATCAGCTGGCCGCACACCCTGGTCGCCCTCGGCGCCGCCACCGTCGGCGGCATGGCCGGCGCAGCCGTCGCCAAACGCATGCCGGCCATCTGGCTGCGGCGCCTGGTGATTGCGGTGGGGGCTACGCTGACGGTGGTTTATTTCTTCAAGACGTATTGAGGCTCCGGGCCTTCGGGGAGTCCAGGGGGATTGCTTGGAATCCGGTTGATATGAAATCATCATCGTCCGGAGCTAATTCGAAGCACACCCATGAAGCAATTCATCTGTCCCGCGTGTGGCCGTCAGGTTTTCAATCGCCGACACGGCAAATGTGAGTTCTGCGGCAAGGACCTGCCGCCCTCCATGCTGCTTTCGCCTGATCAACTGGCGTTTCTGGCGGAAGAAGACCGACGGATAGAGAAGATCCGGAGTGATTTGGCCAAGAAGGCAGCCGAGGAATCGCGCAAGAAGGTGGCGCGGCGTGGGGATGGTGGGTGAGGCCGTGGTCGGCGAATTGCAGGCGGTTAAGGGCCTGATTAAATGAGAAAAATATTCTTCATAAGTTGTTCTTCAGCGGTTATTTCCGCTTTCTTCTGTGTCGCAGCGATTTTCCATTATTCGTTTCTCCGCGATACGGCCGCTACTTCTGTGGAAGTGATTAATGAAAAATTCATCGATCACAACAAACTAACCCAAGATCAAGAAGTCGTGCTCAAGCGAAACATGAGTAGGTTACGAGGTGGAGAGAGATACCTTTCGAATCTCCACTCAAGATTGTGGTGGCTTTCCGTCATTGGGTTTGGCGTACTAGCGGTGCTATGTACGACAGTGGCTGTACTAGCCAGACGCGTTGAAAAGCTCTGCAAAGGAAGCGAGCCTCTCCTCGAATGACGTCAATAGCCTTCTTTGATCCCTTTAGAAAATTGGGGACAGATTCTCGTTTGCTACTTCGTAACTATGGTCTGTCCCGGATTTTCCGGTTGGATGCTAAATGAGCGTGCTCGCAGCCGCTCTGCTTCCTCATGTCGCCCTTGTTTTTCCATGACATTTGCCAATTTTTCTATGGCAAAGCGCTGGGACTGGTTTTGAGTCTTTCCGTTTTTTGATTTCCATTCGTCCCAGTAAGTTAAAAGGCGGATTAAGAGATTTTCGGCGTTTTGGTATTTTCCTTGTTTGTAATAAATTTCCACAAGGTCATTAATAATAAAGTCGATAAAATTTATATTTTTATAATTGTTTTTTTCCTCGATTTTTAGAGCGCGTATATATAGCGGTTCTGCAAGCGTGTATTGATCTAGAGACTTGTAAATATCCGCGAGTTCAACCAGTCGATTCTTAATTCTTGGCGCCATTGAACCATAAGTCTTTTCTTCGATTTTAAGCGCTTGAAGATATAACGGTGCGGCCTCCGCGTCATTACCGTTTAAGCGGTGAATTTCCCCTAGATTCGCTAGCGCCACCGCTAAAGATGCATCGTTATGTTCTGTAGCGTTCTCTCTTATTGCTATAGCACGGCTCCTTAGCTTGACTGATTCATCATAGGGCGAGGCCGTGGCTAGCAAATCCAAAGATTCAACAATTCGTATATCACTGTCACCGAATGCCTTCTCGCGAATCCTTAGCGACCGCCGGTACAGTGATTGAGCTAGAGGTATCTTTTCCTGCAAAAAATATCCGTCGGCAAGAAGATCTAAAGTTTCGGCTATTGATAAATGATCAAATCCAAAGTTTTTTTCTTGGATTTGCAAAGCCGAAATTAGCAGTATTTCTGCCTCATTCAATTTGTTGTTGTTTTGATACAAATACCCAATCCGATAGAGGCATGCTGCAAAATCGGGGTGTGCATCTCCCTTTGTGGCCTTTATTTTTTCAGCGGATTTCTGCGCTAGTTCTATGGCTTGATTTATTTTTTGTTTCTTATAAAGCACCATTATCTTGGTGTCGGTATTTTTCCAACTAAAATCTTCTGCATGGAGTAATGGTATTGATAGGGCAAAATATGAAACAATTACTGCGATGCCTGTAGATGGCCTCATGCTTGTCTTTCAATATGGAATTTATGATTTGGACGTTCACATATGTATACTATCCAATCGCAATAGGTATTCCATAGGTATTTTGGCTCTGCTCAGTACGAAGTGCAACGAGCGTTGCGCCTCCATATCAGTCGGTCAGCAGAATCTGATACATGGCTACGAATTGATGCAATGTTTCGGTAAGCTGACATTGGGAAACGGCAAATTCTTTCCGTTTCCCAATGTCAAATTCCACACCGCTCACCCCCGCAACGCCCTCTCAATCCGCCGATCCGGCACCAGCCACATCAGCGCCACCGAAACATAGATCAACGCCGAGATCGGCGCGGCGAGGAAGGCTAGCGGGATCGCTGCCGCGTACAGGACGATGGAGGCTTTTCCTTTGATGTCCCTGCCGATGGCTCGCTGGAGCAGGGAATTTCCACCCTGGCTGGCGATGATGGTCCATTGCAACAGGCTGTAGGC
>DATNQK010000213.1:0-7482 GCA_036704065.1 Stenomitos sp. | reverse complement strand
CCATCTCCGCATGGAACGACGCAATTTCTTCGGCGGTGTAGTCAAGTGGCCCTTTGGTGAACCACTCGACAATTAGGTGGGCTGGCAGCTTGGCGCAATCTCTGAGAGTGATCGCCCTTTCGCGTGCCCATCGGAAGTCGCGGAGTTTGGCCGCTTCCTCTTGTCCCTCGAAGGGCTCAGTTGTAGGTTCAGAGTCGGGGGGTGCTGGTGTCACGGGCTCAACGGGTGGGGGGTCAGAATCGGGGGGCACTTCAGCCTCAGTCGTCTCCTCTGCAGGAACCTCAGAAACGATTTCCTCTACAGGGTCAGTCGTCTCCTCTGGCTTCAAGTCTTCTGGTTCTGTGGTTCGTTTTGCCATATCAATGAATGGATAAGGTTGGCTTAATTGGTCAGCGGCTAGACTGCGATCGCCGTATCGTTGACGTTGCGAGCGCCTAGATAACGTGGGTCGAAGCACAGAGGAACGCAGACGCCGGAAGCCGTGACCGATTCACGGCGGGGGTCTTTGCTGAGGATTTCGGTTGTGACAGCCATCCCCCCGGCAAAATCGTTGGCAGCGTTGGGTAGAATCGCCTGCTCAATAATCCCTGGATTGACAAAGAAATAGTAGTCATTAGGGATGTAGGGGAACTGAGTAACTGAGCCGTCCTTGTTACGCTCGTACCCCACACCATCAGTGATCAGCAAGGAAACTTGTCCAGGCTGCCCAGTCTGCATGGTGAGGCGGCGTCCAATGGCAGTAGCGATTTGCTCAGGAGTCGCACCAGCAACCATACTCAGCGCGGTCTGGTTGGTTGCATCCAAAGTGCTGAGTACGCCCAAATCGCGCAGCACCATCTCTTTGGTCGCTTGCTGATTTCGGAGCTGGGTAAACGTGAGGCTGTTCATGCCGATGGTTGGGTATCGGCGCAAGGTGTTGTAGTAGACCGTCAGGTGATCTACCAGGTCTTGAACACCTGTCGCGGTACTGGGTTGACTCCATCGGCCTGTTCCAGTCTTGGCTGCTGCGAAGTGGCCAGAGGGCACAGAATCAAGGTAGCTAAGGTCAACGCGGTAGTTAGTCTTAGGATCGGTATAAGCGGCTTGACCAAGGCAAAGCACACGGCAGGCCATGTAAAACAGCTTGTAGAGCACACCAGAACTGAGCGTGACTGGCATTGCTTGGAACGCCATCATGAGTTCGTTTGCTGCTGCTGCCATGCCAGGGGTAGCCTGCATCATGCGCAGTTTGTATAGCAACTGATAATCCTTCTCAGTGAAGAGTCGGGATTGACCAATCTTGAAGTTGCCAACATTTTCCTCGGTCAACTGCATTCGAGGCCGCTCTTGAGGAATCTCCTGATCGAGCGCCACGACAGAGCCCATCATGGGGCGATCGCCTTGGAACTTGAGAAAAGCCTGCTCCAGTGATAGATAGCTGGTTAAGGGCAGCATCTTGTAAAGTGCGGGGTCGGGCTCACCATCGCGGTAAGTCGTGCCGTCTGTGCTCAACCGTTGGATGTTCAGATCGACCGATTTCATGATCGGTCGAAGCCGCGAGCCGCCTAGTAATTCTTCAAACGAATATGCCATTTCTTTCTGTCCTTACTTCAAGCTCAAAGAATTAAACCAGGGTGATTTCTGGGAACAGGCGCGAAAGCTGCCCATCCCAGTACGGCAATCGATCGCGGTAGACCGACATCGCGGTAAAGCACGCCTGATAGGTGTTTGGCTCACGCAATAGGTCAATCGCCACGCCAGGGCTCATTAACCCTAACCCTGCGGGGCTGTAGCGCATGTCCCCGACGGGGGTTCCGATTGGGAGGGCCGTGGCTGCGTTGCCTGAAAGTGTGATTTGGTGGGTGTCTGTGTTGGGGTTGTAGGTCACACTTTGCACCGTGCCCAGTGAAGCGCCTGCAGCGAAGTTCCCGCTGGAGGGTAACGCCGTACCAGACGAACTGGTTTCAGCGACCGTGAAGGCCGCTGCCACATCTCGCAAGCTGATCAGCAGCAAAATTCCCACACCTGGGACAACTTCAACCAGGTCGTTCAGGCTGGATTGCCGCAACTTAGCCGCGATGTCTGCAGCCAGAAGGGTTAAGCTTGCTGGCGCGGGGTTGGGAACGGTATAAACCCAGCTACGCCCCTCAACTGTGATTGTTAACGTTTCGCCAGCCACCCAAGCGTTAGCGAGGGTAATGGTTGTACTCTGGCCAGCGACGGTTAGGGTGTCACCAGCGATAAAGAATTGAGCGGTGTGCTTGCTCACATTGAGCGTTGGGGAATTGGTAGCACTGGCAGCGGTCAATCGCGTGCGGGGCAATACCCGAAACTTGGTTGAGCCTGGAACTGCTGCGGCAAATGCACCAGGGGGGCAGATTTCCTGTGTCATGCCATCAGCGCCAGCATAGGCGCTAAACAACGCGGGGTCTAGGTCAACACCACGCGGAGAACGAACACCTAATTGAGTAGCCCAGACAGGCGGGAAATTATCGGCGTAGCTATAAACTTGGCGGCGGATGCCCATTGCTTAAATCCTCGGAGTTTGTTGATTGGGGCAAAAATTAGAACATGGTTGGGTTGTTTAGGGCATAGGTCAATATCCCTTTAGCCTCTTCCTCAACCTGTGCGTCTGGCTGTTGGCCACCTTGGGGTAATGGCTCGCCACCAATCCGCAAACCAAACGAGACCTGCGGTGTGCCGTACTTCTCAATGGCCTCAAGCTCAATCAGCTTTTTGTTGAGCCCTGCGATCGCACCGGATGCGGTCTTATCTCCAGCCGCTGCAAATTTCTCAATCAGTGCAGGGGTCTCTGTGCTGGTCTCAAATTCCTTAAGTTGCGCAGGGGTCAGGTACTGCTTATTAAATAGTTCGTTAGCTTTGGCGCTGACCGTAGTGGCCAGTTTGAATGCTGCAAATTCCTGCTTGAGATCTTCGAGTTCGCTCATATCTTCCTCTGGGTCAGTTTCGGGGGGTATCTCTTCTGGGTCGGCGGGGTCGTCCTCTGGGTCAGGAGCAGACATCTGAACAACGGGGTTGGTGCGCAGTCGAGAGGCGATCGCCACCGTCAGATCGCTCACAGCCTGATTGATGAGCGCATCCTTATCCATCTCTGGGTCGTCTTCCTCGTAGATTTCGCGGATGAGCCCCGTAAATGCATCAAACAGCCGCCACAGATTTGGCATAAGCTGCTCTTGAGCAATGCGATCATTGAGGTTTAGCCCGTACTGGGCCAAGTAAAACGCCTGCTCAGCTAGAGCGGCAAAATCTACGCTTTCTACGCCCATAGAGGCTGTCCCCTTGCTAAACAACTGTGCGCCTGGAATTGCAGAGAACCCGACGCACGAAATTTCATAGATCGCATTCTTGGTAAAGGTTTCGCCCTTGAAGTCAATGCCCATCGATATCGGCTTGAGCAACTTGGCTTCGTAGTCTGCGATCGCCTCTTCCTTAATCAGTTTGATAAAAGTAAAAACCCCAACTTTGCCGATCAGGTCGGTTAGGTTTGGGTCTGGTAGGTCATCTGCTGTGATGGGCTGTGCTGCAAACGGGCCAACGATTAAGCCAATCTTGTCCTTGCTGCTGTAATCGTGGTTACTGTGAAAAACTGGGACTTGAATTCCTGAGTTGAGATGCTTGTTACTGGCCGCTGCAATCTCGCCCAATAACTTGGGTGTGAAAGTGCGCTCAGCGCCGCTCATGCTGGTAAAGCTACCCTCATAAGCGCATAGAGCTCTGATGGTTTTGGGTTCAGTGGCGATCGCAAACGCCGCGCTGGGTTGAAGAGTGAGGGAGGGCATATGCACACAGCAGGCAATCTACCTCCAAAATAGGACGATGCTATAGAATGGGGCAGATTTTATGCCGGATTAGCATAGGCGCTGGGGTATGGACGATCGCTATATATCCGAACGCATACGAGCACTAAGAGAAGAGGCAGGTTTGAGCCAGCAGGAAATCGCGGCTGAGCTGAATTTATGCCAGTCGGCTTATAGTCGTCGGGAAACTGGCGATCGCACCTTTTCGGCTGGGGAAGTGTGGGCGATCGCACGACGGACGGGAACGGATATTAGAAAGATTTTTGGATAAGGGACTATGACGCAGTTCTCCATCCTTTCGGTAATGGCACAAGTTTCCGATTCTTGTATAACCGCGACTCATCCCCAGTCAGTCGCTTGTAGTTTGGCGCAACACTCATCAGTGGAGACAGCACCGAACGACAATTGACATGCAGTGCTGGCGTGTTGGCTGCGATCGCATCTGCATCCTCAATCGGGATAATCATCCCTGCTCGGGACTGGCAGATATCGGAAGTCCTGTGGTCATCAATCGCCATGAACTGAACATGAGTAACCAACTTCGAGTCTTTGTAAGAACTCAGCCGTCCTCTGTTGTAACTTGTACTGGTCTCGGTTCTTGCTATGGCCCGTGCCCTAACCTTCGACACATTGAGCCCAGACTGCAGCCGTGCCAGTAGCTCTTGCCTGGATATCGGTGCGCCAGTGTCCTGCCGTGGCTGGATAGAGGCGAGTAGGTCAGCCTTGGCACGGTCTAGGGTGTCTTTGGCAAAGCTACCAGCCAGCTTGAGAACCCGTCGCTGTACTGCCCTCTCTGCTCCAACGTTGCGAAAGGTTTTGGTTGTGAGGCGAAAGAGATTGGCGATCGCTCTCTTAATATCGTCCCCAATATCGAAGCCCTCAGATTGCAGCCGCAACGCCTCGGGAACAGCCGTCTGCATGTCTGTGATGGCGTGAGTTGAGCCAAGTGACCATCCACGTTCCCACAGGTCAATGATGGGGCGTTGCAGGGATACTGCGAGCCCTTGATTGAGTTCCAGGATGCCCTTAATGTCACCGCGCTTGGTCAGTTGCTCGGATTGGTCTATGAGTTTACTGAATGTCGCTTGGAGTTCGGAGGCGATCGCGTTCAGTGCGACGGCCTCAAGATGGTCAAGGGCGAGCAGGATTTCTTCAGGGGGCATCAGGCAGGGATCTTAATTTGTTCGTAACTCATTTCATCGATCTCAATAGGATCTTGCGCCTGCAAAAATTCATGTAAATAAGCGGCATGATAGTCGGCCTGAATCCCGTCATCCCTTGATACTAGGTCAGCGTCTGTTCCTTCCTCTCTCCCGAGCCAAATTAGTCGCTCTGTGCCAATGCTGCCAATTTGCCGCACTGGCCCCCAGTTTGCATCAGGGAACCTATCCCTATTAGAAATAGGAAGGTTAGGGGATTGGTAAGGATTGGTAGAAAATCCTGTAACAACGCGAGATAGGGACTCAGGATCGTACTTCCAATTAAACTCTCTGTTTCTGGCTGCCCAGTCTAAAGAGTTGGCACAATCACGTAAAAATTTAGCTTTGTCGGGGGGTAAGGTTTTTACTGTTTGGCCTATGCACTCTGAGATCGTCGTGTCGCTTAAGTTTTCCTGCTGCAAGGATGCAGATCGGAATAGGGGACTTTGCAGCGCGATCGCCAATAATCGGGATAGTTCAGCGTTCATTAGGCAGCTCCAGTTTGCTTGGCTTTGTTCCAGTCAAGGGGATCTTTTTGAATTAATATTTTGGATCGATTTAACAGATTGCCAAACGTTTTAGGCTCATAACTGCGATCTAACGCTACAAAGTCGATCCCTTGCAATACGGCAAACCGGCCTAACGCCCCTACGTCGCGCGTGTCTAGCCCTAGAACAGACAATACTTGATCATGCTCTGCTTGTAGCCGCAAGTCTCCTGTAGCTGCAATCTTGGCGTTTAGCTGAGCGTTTAGTTTATTAAGCAAAGCATCTCGTTCCCTGATCAGACTGCTCTGAGTTACAACGACCGCATCCTTGTCTAGAACCATGCGCATATTTAGATTTCGAGCGCCCATATAACCATGCTTGGCGACATCATCAACGGCACGCTTTGCGTCTTGCGCTGCCGTCGCTGCATTGTATCCGGTCACCTTTCCTCTTCGAATAGTGGAAGCGTGCCCGACATAGGTGCCATTGCCGTAGATGCCATTGCCGACATAGTAATCATCTGACTGAAATTGATCTAGGTATCTGCGGCCATCTGCCCCGGAACGACTGACGCCGCGCACCATTAAATGACCGCCATTTTGCCAAGATTGAGTGACCTCTGCTTCTGTCCCCACTCTTGGCAGCCCATCGAACCCAGTCTCAGCATAAAGTTGTTTGAGCGCCCTATCAAATTCACCTGGTGCTAGTTTTAACTTCTGGGCATCTTCGTCGATCCCTTTTGCAAGGCTCACTATGCTGTCATAATCCCCACTGCCGATCGCCTTTCTTAGATCCTTTAGTCGGGGGGTTACAGGGTCTATGGATCGGTTGATAATGGCATCAAGATCACCGTCAGAGAGCTGTCTGCCTTTAACAAAGACTGAAATTTTATTATCCTTTGCAAACTGCGCGATCGCAGCATTGGGCCGATCCGATACCCCGTTAGGAGAGAAATGTAGTTCAGCAATATCTGAAGGCTTCACCCCTCCGTGGATCTGGGCCTCCATATAGGAGTTGCCAGTTAGCGATAATTGAGGGGCAAGATCGTCTACCGATTTGGCTCTAGCCGCCGCTCTAACAAACCCGTCATCGTTGGATTTTACGCTGTAGTAAGACGGGTAATGAGGGGGCAGATTGTCGCGGTTATATCCGTGACGTGTCGCCGGAACGATTGACGCCGCGTTTGGCGGTGGGGGCGTCCCGTCATTTTTGATCGCGGAGCCGTAACCAGATTTAAAGCTATCTGCTCCGGTAAAGGTCGCTCGGTCTTTTACCTCAGGCTTAAGCTTAACAGCGATAGACCCGTAGACCCTCGACGGATCATTGTGGGAGTTGCCGTTTAAATTGTTTGTCCCAAGGTAGCCGTAGATTGGGCGATCGCTGTCAGGGGTTACGCTGTCAATGCCTAACGTTTCTTCCTCAACCCTGCGTCGTGCTTTCAGATAACTCCTATCCGCCAGGTCAGGGATTTTGTGGGTATCTTGGCCTAACTCGAAACTATTGCGGAACTGGTCTCCTAGGATTTTCTCAAGAGTGCCAACATTGCCCACTCTGATAAATACATCTGCATCGTCAAGGACTTTTTGCAGATTAGTTTCTGCCGCTTCAACCTGTTTTTTCCCTACTCGCTTAATTAAGTCCGCTCGCGTTGCGTCAAGGTCGGTCTGATTGGCTGGCAATTTCGCGGAGGGGATTGAAGCCCCCACAGCAACAGGAGCTGGCTGCGTCGGTTGTGCTAGTGTCGCCTTAGCCGTTGCAATCTTGGTCTGATTGGTAGGGCTAGGAGTTTTCTTGCATTTCTTGGTTGCCGAAATACACGAGCCCCCACACGGCACCCCTTTTTTGCAACTCTTCTTGGCTGCATAGGCATCGACCACAAAGCCAAAGCCTTGCACCTCGCTAGGGTTCACGAGCCCATAACTGACACTCTTGTCTTTAATCAGGTATCGATAGCGCTTAACCTGTCGCACGCCCACCCTATCCAAGAACTCGCCTTCG
>DATNQK010000212.1:0-2710 GCA_036704065.1 Stenomitos sp. | reverse complement strand
TGGTAGCCCCGACTCGACCCAATGGCAACGCCCCACTTGCGATGGGTGAACTGATGCGGCTCCAGTTGGGCATCGGTTAACAGATCAGGGAGGACACGATCCAAAAGACTCTGTAACCCTATCGGTGAGTGCCCCACAAGCCCTAGCGGCCAAGGTGATAATTCTGCAAAGGGCTGCTGTATCGACAGACCGCTTTGCCCTTGAAGTAGGGCTAACCACCCTTCCGATAGGGTAGGAGACAACGCGGAGCAGAGGCTCATGCCTGTTACCCAAATGTCGTCCTCTTGCTCCATTGCGCGGTTGTGCAAGTCAGTGTCTTACTCTTTCAGGTTTTCAGCGCCTTGCGTGATCTTGGCCGACTCTAACTTGTCGCCTTGCTTAATGGTCTCCACCACATCCATTCCCTCTTTGACAGTGCCAAAGACGGCATAGTCGCCATCTAAATTGGCGGTTCCTGCATCGTCAAGGGCAATGTAAAACTGGCTAGAGGCCGAATCCGGCAACATCGAGCGTGCCATCGCCACAGCCCCGCGCACATGCTTAAGCTTGGGTGGTTGGGTAATATCAGCCGATTTTAAGGTTTTGCTATACACCGGTTGAGATGCACCCTCGGGCAAGATTTCCAAAGGGATCTCGCGGGGTTTTCCAGTTTTAGGATCGACAAATCCACCTGTTCCGACAGGTTCCGTTGGATTGTCCGCCTTCGAGTAGGGGTCGCCGCCTTGGGCTACAAACCCAGGAATGACGCGATGAAAGCGGGTTCCGTCATAAAAGCCACGCTTAACTAAATCCACAAAATTGCCACCTGTGACGGGTGCATCGGTGCCATTCACTTCGATAGTAATGGGCTTGCCATTCACCGTCAGCACAACAGTTGCTTTGCCTTGAAGGCGGGGTAATCCAGCTGGGGCAACGGTATCGGCACCAGGCACAGCGGGAGCCGATGCACTGGGTGTGTCGGCAGAGTTAGAAGGGGCAGTACAAGCGACCAGCATAACCATGAGGGCGATCGCCACTAGCGGTCGATAAGCAAAATTAACCATCACATTTCCCAGGTATGCGTAACCCAATCACCATATCAAACCACGTACCGCTTGACCTTAGAGCCCTTCCATCGGTACGCCAATGAACCGTGCAATTTCAGCTGCTTGAGTTTCAATCTCTGAAACAGGCAAAGGTTGGCCCACTCGGGTCAAAGGCACATCGCCGCGACCTTTGAGGCGTAGGTATAGTGTGCGCTTGGGGTTGAGTCCCTCCCGAATCAAAACCCGAACTGACTGAACGTCGCTCAGATTGCTGGTCAGTTCGACCTTGCGATTCTTGCCAGGATAGCCGCTTCGAAAGATCGTCACGGTTCCAGCCTTGCGATTAAATTCGTTGTAACCTCCGCCGACATCCCATAGAATCGTCAACCATAGGTAGGCTGCCAGCAACGTGCCAGCAACGCCATAAAAACTCATGGCTAACCCTTGGGGGATGAAGATTAAGTTCACCGCATTGCCAATGGGCAATAAGTCAATTTTGAAATAGCTAGATAAGCCTGCCAACAAAAAGCCAAGGGCACCAATAGAAATGATGGTGGCCCACCAATAATTACTGAAGCGTTTGGCCCCTAGTACGGCATAGCGTAAGGTTGTTTTTTCGGAAGTGGCTTGGGTGGTCATAGGTACTTATAAATCTGGAGATAACTAAAGTGCAACGGCAATTGAGCCAGATCCGAAGCAGGCAACTAACAGCCTAAGATGGAGTCCACGAAAGTTTGGCACATCCAGTGAACTGACCATCGATAAGAAGTGCTTGTTCAAGCACAGCACTCATTGTGAGTATAAATCTCTTGGCTCTCCATCGCGTTACCTTCTGTCTATCCTTCGTGCTTGGAACTTCATCGGCCTCGGAGGGAGCGGTCTGGTAAAATATGCAGCGGTTTGCGTTCCAGCTTGGCCTGCGCGGCAACCTTAGATAGCCTCTCCCTTTCGATAGAGGGTCTCTTTATATTATTTGTTTAAGAAACTTTATGCTTTTTTAAGCAATTCTCAGATTTTGGGTTTAACCGTTCTCAGGCTAGCAGTGGCTGGATAAAGCCTTCAATTAGAGTCGCTTGACAGAGGTTTTGGGCAGTTTTGGAACCCTTGACAGGATTAGGGGAGCAGTTTGGCCTCCCCGAGGGCCTAGTCCCCGCAGCTTGATATTTCGTAAGAATTCCGTTATCTAATGGTTAAGTGGCTTTCATCCGCGAGCATGTCCATGTTGGCGTAGCACTGTAAACTACAGTAAACCCCTTTTTTAATAAATTGGTGGGTTTAAGTGTGTGAGGGAGCAATGGGAATAGAGCAGCCAATGGTCAATCTTTTCCTTAACCTTCACTCAGCGACGCTGTAGCCTTTACATTAAAGAAGGAGCTCATTGGCTGAGATATCTTTAAGTCTATTTGCAGACGCGAAAAGAGAGGCTCTGCCTGTGTACCTGGGTTACCAGGGTCTTTCATTTTTTGATAGATCCCACTTTGGAATCAAAATTCAAAAATCATCGATGACCTTGCAACGTTTTATTTGGAGCAAGAGGGTTTAGTTCCATGACCATAGCAATGGGGCGCGTACAGCCAGAGCGGGGCGTCTTCGACGTCGTTGACGACTGGTTGAAACGCGATCGCTTCGTCTTCGTTGGGTGGTCCGGCCTGCTGCTATTTCCCTGCGCCTTCTTGGCACTCGGG
>DATNQK010000211.1:0-3077 GCA_036704065.1 Stenomitos sp. | reverse complement strand
AACAGCCCGCTAACAATCGACGCAGTTCTCTTTCAGACCGTGATCTTTTAAAGCTGTTGCAGAAAATTGTTCACCTTCAGCCTAGTGTGGTGGGATTAGATATCTACCGCGATTTTCCCGTCGAGCCACAGTACCCAGAACTCGCGCAACAACTGCGCCAAAACTCAAAGTTGATCACGGTTTGCAAGTCGCGGGATGCAACGGGTGATCCGGTCGGGGTGTCGCCACCGAAGGAGAGTCCGGTTGAGCAGCTTGGCTTTAGTGACTTTATTGAGGATAACGATGGGATCTTGAGACGTCAGATCCTCTTCATGACCCCTGATCCGCTTTCCCCCTGCCCTGCATATTATGGGTTTGGGGCACAGGTTGCGCTGCGGTACCTGGCTGACCAAGGCATTCAGCCTGAATTTACAGCAAATGGTGACCTAAAGCTGAAGTCAACCCTCTTTCGACGGATGCAGCCTTTTATGGGCGCATACCAATCTAGTACAGAAGGGGGACATCAAATGATGCTGAATTTTCGCGCGCTTCCTAATCCACAAGATATTGCCACGCAAGTGTCATTATCAGATGTATTAAATGACCGAGTATCGGCAGATCTGGTGAAGAACCGTGCCATCCTCATCGGTGTAAATGCAAATTCTTCGAGCGACTTTTGGGGAACACCTTATGGTGCAGGTGGCCTGCATAAAACGTCGGGAATTTTTATTCAGGCTCATATGGCGAGCCAAATTTTGAGCGCGGTTTTAGATCGCCGTCCCACAATCAGTCCTGGAAATTTCTGGACAGATGGCCTTTGGTTGTGGGGTTTTGGCGCATTAGGCGGAATGATTGTGCAGGTGTTTCGTTCTGTGCGATACAGCGTGCAAAGTTCGGTGCTGGCCTGCGGACTTCTGATCTCAATTGGCCTCGTTGCACTGGTTCAAGGTATATGGATACCTGTCGTACCTGCAATGCTCACTTTTGGTACAACAGCAGCAATGATAGGGTACCAAAAGTTAAGAAATACTCAGGAACTTGTGCATTTGCCCCAGCAAAGCAAGTAATTTATAAAAAAACAAGATAGTCTTAAAGTAGCCCATTAACAGGTTTGAGGGGCCATTAAATGTACAGGTATGGGTGTTTCAACCAACCGACGTCTATATTGAGTCAGTTCCTGCGTTGCGGACTTGGCTATTTTTGTTTAGGCGTTCTCATAGAGGGGCAGGTGTCCGCTCAAGCCTTAGAAGTTGCAAAGACTAGCCCTACCTCTCGCTCTACCCCTGTCCTCAAAGCTCAAACGCCCTATAAGCCGCCTGTTCCGCCTAACTTGGGTGCTCCCAAAGGACGTGTTCTAGGAGGGGCTAGCCGTGGGATTTGTAGTCACTATCAGTCTATGCAGGCGTTGCTCCCCAGTGGCGATCGCAAAACGCCGTGGGCTTTTACTGCTTTGGCCCATCCCACCCTCTGGTTTTATTTACCCGAGCAGAAATTAGAGAACACCAAGCTGGAATTTGTCCTGCAAGATCCTGCCGACCAGTACATCTACAAAACTGTACTAGCCTCTTCGAAGCCTACAGGCGGCGTGATTAGCCTCTCTTTGCCTGCCAATGGCCCTGCCTTAATCCCAGGATTGATGTACACTTGGACGCTGAGTATTCCCTGCAATCCGTCCCGCCCAGGCCAAGTTGCGTTTGTCCAAGGCACGTTAGTACGGGCTGCTTGGCCCTCTATAGCCAGCTCTGAAGCAGGGTCTGATTCGCTTACGACGACTCAAGCGCTTGCAGAAAAAGGATTCTGGTTTGATGCTGTGACCTTAGCAGCCAAGGGATACCAACATCAACCGACGAATAGTGCCTTAGCAAATCTTTGGCAGAGCTTATTAGGAAAAACTGGAGTGGCCAAGTTGGATTTGCTGCCGCCCACCACGGGTTATTACGCCAACAACACGCAAACAGTGCTGACGACAGAGGCAACAGCACTCTCTCCCTAACAAGGCATCCCTCACTCAAAGAGAGCAGCTTTTTTGAGCGGCTCTTTTAGGGGTTAGCGTCGGTTAAGGAATTCAATAATCCCTTGAGTGATCGCCGCTGCCATTTGGCGTTGGAAAGTGGGATCACCTAGCTTTGGAGCATCTTGCGCACCTGTAACAAACCCTGTTTCAACCAGAGTTGCAGGCATCGATGTTTTGCGGATGACATAAAATCGGGCTGAATGAACGCCGCGACTGGGAATATTCACATTTCGGATAATACTGTTCAGAATGACCTGGGCCAGTTCAGCCCCTGTGGTTGAACCAGGCGCGTAGTATGTTTCGGCCCCATTGATATCAGGGCGGCTTAAGCTGATCGCATTTGCATGGATGCTGACAAATACATCTGCGCGCACCTGTTCTGCCAAGGCAACCCGAGGAGGCAAGTCCACATCTCTCGACTCATCGGTACGGGTGAGATAGACCTGTAGCCCTTGCTGTTGCAGAAGGCGAGCCACCTCTAAGCTAATGGGAAGCACAACGTTGGTTTCTCGTAGGCCACCAATACCCACTGCACCCACGTCAGGGCCGCCATGGCCTGGGTCGATCACGACAATGCGGCGGCTATTGGGACGAGAGAGGGTCGGTTGCTGAAATCCAGAATTTCCAGGTGGAGGCAGTTGTGGTTGGCTGGGAACAGTTGGAATCGTGGCGGTGGTGCCAAGACGCGTCAGACCGAGAATCACGGTCTGAGCATCAACCCGAGAAACAGCACCCATTCTGACCCCTGAAGAGGGGGTGAGCAGAATATTTAAATTCGGCCCATCTTGGCGAAGCTCTATTTCGCTTAAGGCACTACCTGGGCCTGTTTGAGGTTCGCGAATTGTGCTAGATGCCTGAGCACCGCGAATGGTAATCCGGTAGCGTTGCCCTTCCCAGCCCACCGTATAGTAAACGGGTCGGTTTGCTTGTACCAATAGTTGACTGCCACCCAAGGCGATGTTTTGCACCAAGGCAAGCTGTTGATTGCCAGAAAATACAGGCCGAGAAGATGTAGAGGTTGAGGCTGTCGATGGGGAACTAGACTGCGATCGCCCCAGGAGCAAGCTAATGTTTTCGGAGGGGC
>DATNQK010000210.1:0-14012 GCA_036704065.1 Stenomitos sp. | reverse complement strand
GAAAATGCTGAAACGACAGATGTTTGGTCGTGCTGGATTAAATCTGCTGAGTAAACGCTTCCTTCTATTGAGTTGATAGGGTTTTAGGACATACCTGAGGGTTGACTTTCTGGACATCACCAAAACCATGCAAGAGCCCAGAGTTTCAGGAATTCACACTTGGGCTGAAGACCTATATCGGCATTTTGCTAGGACACAAGATCGACGTCACTTTCTTAGGTAATTTAGCCGCAAGTATCTATCGCGACATTTACCAAAAAGAACCACAATATTTTAAGGGCAAAAATCGTTACACGAAAGCAGAATTTATGCGTATTTTGCCTATGCTATTGCAGCGAAATAAGAAACTTTCAGCTATATTTGAAGAGTGGGAAGTTTTAACCAGTGTCTAGAGGCTTTGCAATGCGATTAAATCTTAATGACCCGAGGCTGCAGCAGCGGTATATAGAGCTTATTGATGCCCAGAATTGGCGAGAGCTACCAAAAGAAAAGATAGGGCAAATTGCTTTTGGATCTATGCCCTTCTGGGAAGAGAGGGCACGTTTTCTTTCAGCAACATCTGAGGATGAATTGTTAGCCAAGACACCCGTCGCAGGACGTTTTAGCTTGCCCAACAAACCCACGCTTGTTTAATATAAGGAGTTAAAAAAATGCGAATTAGCGTAGGCGACACTGTCAGGATGAAAGGGTTGGGCAACCGTCAAGTAACTGAGATATTGGGTAGATCCGTTCGGGTTTGCTCTACTCGAGACGGTAGAGGTAGGTCGATACTGATGCCTGTTGATTGTATAGAGGAGAATTTGAGCCTGCCGGTAGATCCTGCTCAAGTGGATGCATTAACAGCGGAGTATGCCCCAAACCCCGAAATCTAGCCACGTAAGAGAGACTCGTAGTCGAGCAGTGGTCTTGAGGGTTGTAGGCGCGATGTTGGCGGTGAGTCTGTTAGACATCAAAAGAGCCAGAGAAGAGCGTAAAAACGTCGTTGAGACTTGTCTGCAACTTGAGTCAGAGAGATACGTGATGTGCCTAGCAGCCTCAGGGAAGGCGTTTGCTGTTGAAGTCGAGAAAGTGAGAGAGGCTATCAAAAGTGAGTTTGACCACCACTAAGAAGCATTCAAATCGATTTAGGTTTGAGTGCGACCCTACGAAGATGGGAGCTTTTTTGACTGCAATTAGAAACGGTTGTTCCATCCCTATCGCCGCCAATCTAGCAGGGATCCCTAGTCGTACCGTAGAAGACTGGCTGAGCAAGGGCCGCAAGCTGGAGAATGCAGACATAGAGCCCGAGCCAGGAACACAGGCGCGTGGGTTGCTCGACTTTTTGCGGTTATACCAAAAAGCCCGTAGCGAGTACATTGCTACTCATGTCGGAAACATCAACTCTCACGCCACAGCTGATCGTCCAGGGGCTTGGACTGCATCGGCATGGGTGCTAGAGAGAAAACAGCCTAAGGAGTTTTCTCAAAAGTACCTTATCGAAAAAATTGCGGAGCAGCGAGTCTTAGATCTGGTGCGATTTTTATTCCAGGGAGCGCCGACAGAGCTATTCAGGGAGCAGTTAGCCCAGCTGGTACAACTCATTCCAGATTTAAATTTGAGCGAGGCTTCAGATGACCTTTGACCTTGATCCTACTTACCCTTACCTTCCAGAGCTTAGCCAGACACTAGACCGAGTGAGCAAAGCAAACCTCGACGAGGCGTTCATTGAACTTGCTGACCCAGACCTTATAGAGTTGCTTGACTCATCTGCGATCGCGCCTAGCTTAGAAACTCTTGATGTGGCATTGGGCGAGCTTCCAGAGGATGCACAGGCAAGGATTAAGGATCTTGTGAATGAGATTTTGCAGACCTGGGAAGCAAGCGATCGCACCCAACCGTAAACTCGTTGCTCTATTTATCGCAACGAGCAAACCCAATCAGGGTAAGCTTTTGCGCGACTTTGCGAATCTTCTAAACTGACAATTCGCCGGAATAAACGTCTGCTTGTCCGATCTGATAAATGCTTATCCAGCCTGCGAATTAACACCTTCCCGCCTCCGGGAGCAGTCCCGATTCTCAGTAGGAACTGTTAGAAAGAAGTTTCTAATCAAACTCCAAACATGCTACTACTCCCTAGATTTTCAGCTTACGATAGGAAGTAACTTTTGATGTGTGTTACTTCCCTAGGGGCGCGATATGTCTGATGAAACTCTTGTTAATGGGGGTGCCTATGAGGCTGGGTCTGTTGTCATCGGCGTCGAAAGGCTGCAATCGAGGTTCAGAGGTCATCTGTAGGCATTGCAAAAGCACAAGGCCAATTAGACTTAGCGCAATTGTCTGGGGATCCATTGAAGGTCAAGGAAGCCGCGCTGAATCTACAGGATGCAAGGTTGGGGCTACAACAGGCACAGGAGACACTGCTAGGGGCGCAATCGGCTGAGAAGTTGGCAAAAAATGCCTTACCAAGTGCCGCTCAAGCTGTAACCGATGCGTTATTGAACTTCGCGACGAATCTAAAAACCGGACGGATCCAACGCCAAATCCTCAACGTTCAGAACCAAACAAAAGCCGAAGCTTTCAACGCTGAGGAAAGGAACCGGAGCCGCTCGGTAGCAATCGAAGCGGTTGATAGAGGTCTATCTGTTCCTGGTACTGCCAGAGGTGGCGATCGCTTTGGGTTTGCGGCAGCTCGGGCCAAATTTCAACAGCAATTCACTGAAGGTCGCCTACAACTGCAACGCTCGTTAGCAGGCACATCGGCGTTAGCCCTCCCGGCAGCGGTCACACCCACGCTTGACGACTCCAACGCGCAACTTGAACAGGCAATGCAGGGCATGTCTATCGGCGCTGGCTTTGGCAAGATGGTCAACATCCTTGAGAGGTTACTCGACACTGAGCAACGCTTGAGCGCTCAAATTTTGAGCTTGGCAAACCGTCCCAACGTTCAAACCAGACACACAACAATCATGGCTCCGAGTTCATCAATTCTGGATGGAACGGGGTATTAAGGGCATCGGTTAAAGCTATACCCTTAAATCGGTTGGGGGGTTTCTAACCCCAACCTCAAAACAATATTCCACAATCGAGTGGAGTATTGTCTGCTATCGCTTCAATCTATGAGGGGGTTCTTAACCTTCCCATCCATCAAGGCGTAGTTCCACAGGTATGATGTAGCGTCCTGCTACAACCTCAGCGAGCAAGTGTTTTAAGGTCAGTTTGGCCCCCTTTCAATACGTTGCTCTGCTTAGCTTTCAGCCATTTTTGAGGCTAACTTTGGCCCCCTTCAGGGCACTACAAAACCCAGTCAAAACCATGACACCAAACATCCAGAAAAAGCAGACCGATGTTATATCGATGCTAGATCTAAAATCTGAGCAGAAAGCAGACTTTACTGCCTCAAGTGTTCCAATGGGTCGCACCGCTCCTTTAATGCATACGCTGTCTAGCTTTCAGCCTTTTGAATGGGCGCTGAGAAGTGGAACAATATATGGACAGAATATGAACAGATGCACTGGCGTAAAAGCAGATAAGGAGTTGTGCCGCTCCTTTTACGCATACAATTTCATAACGAAGCAAAACAAGAATCCAACAGAAAAAGCAGCGGCGGCGATCGCAACCCAATGCAGGAAGCTGACACTTCTTTTAAGCTGACAGTTGCCTAAGCGGTCTAAATCGATGAACCCTTTACTGAGAGCGGTTTTAGGGTGACAGTACCGACATTAAAAGGGGCGATCGCATACTACCACTAGACGCAAGTGATTCAAGCCTCAAGGGTACCCACTGCAAAGCTTTACTCTACATAGGCTCTAGTGCTTTTTGCAGGCTATTGGGTACCCACTTCTCTAGGTGTACGCAAACTGCTACTAGAAAGGTGCAAAATGCTCGATATACGGGCTTTCCAGGTGTACGCCGACGTGCTTGCGCTCAACTGCCGGAAATCCGACCATTGCTACCACTTCCAAGTAATAAAAAAACTCCCAAAGGAAGGCCCTTGGAAGTGGTTTGGCTATGACTTATGTCTGAAGTCGTTCTCTCTGTGTTCCAGATAAAAATATTATCGCTCAAAAAACTAGAGTAAGGGTGCTTTTCGGCTTCTATTCTTTGCAAAAAACCCCAGCATTCAGCCAGGGTTTTAAGCGTTTAATTGAGATGTCCTTAATGTGGTTGTGGCCTAGCGGATTCAATTAAGCCTGATTTTTGAAGGGCAATTTTCATGCAATTGATTCGGCGCAAAAGCTCGGGGCACGGCGCTTCGTCTTCATACTCGAATAGGTCTTGAAGCGCGGCTAAAACTGTGTTTTCCATTTTCTGTTTCCTCAGGGAATTGATAAGCAGTGGTCAGTCTGAAAGCTTGCCTAGGATGTTATTTTGGTTCCTGCATACGCTTTAGCGCATCCTCGATAGACCATTTTGCTTTTTGCAGTATATTGGCAAACCTATCAGCAGTCTCGACGGATTCTAAGGCAAAAATGCAGGCTTCAATAACTTCTAACGCTTCATCGATCTGTTCAGATGGCTTTTCGCAATAAATCATGATTCTGTTCCTGTAGTGGTTAACTTCTGACGTAGCTATTGACTAAGGCGTGATATAGTTTTCCTTTACAAAGGCGTCCCATTCGTCGGCAATTTTGCCCAGTGTTTCTAGATGGCTTAATGGGTCATCCGATTTTTGCATTTTCCTGATCTCATCAACCATTACAAACTGAAGTGCGCAACTACCAAAAGCAACGCGCCACGGTAGTTTAGGGGTTGCGGTCTGTGTCATGATTTGTTCCTTCAAGGTGTTGCGTAAAGTGACTTTTTAAGGCTGAAACCTTTACTCCATAAAGGATTAAAGGTGTTGGGTTGGCAGGCTTTAGCCCGTTTGATCTACATCAGTCCTACCCTTTGTATCTGCATCCTCTGGCAAAGGAAGTTCGTCTTGAGCAGATGGGGAGAATAAAGTTTCATGTCTAAGTTCTTCCTCTCGGATTCTGATTAATTCCCACAATGCTTTTTGTCCAGGGGTCATAAGATCCTCCAAAAATATGCTGGGTGAATAGCCAGGGCAGTTGTAGGCATGCCCAGGCCGCAATCCTTAAAGGGGAAGTTCTACCTGCTTAAAACGTGGGCAGGCGAGGTCAGTATCATTTGCAGACTGTAGTGCCGGAAGTCCGAAAAAATAGTCATACGGTTTGAGCCGGCACGCTCCGGTAAAACCATTGCATCCCTTAGATGAGTCATAACCTACGCATTGAGCGCAGTATTTTACTTGAACGGCTAGAGCGGAAGTAGACATAATGGAAGTACCTCATAGTAGGGATTATTGAGAGAGAGCGATTTACCTTGCAGCGGTCTTGCGCTCTCTTTCAATATGTCTATTGTTACAGGTCAACGTTTAATTTGTCAATATACGTTTAATATTAAATTTTGAAATGCTACACTTTAAGGTGTAATATTCTAGGCATGAGAGATATGTTGATGTTGAAACGCCGAAAGGCAAAGCTTTCGCAAAAGGAACTAGGGGAAAGGCTCGGGGTTTCGGGTCAAACCATCAGCGAATGGGAGCGAGGAAACCGATTACCAAGCCTGACCCCGAGGCAGACATCTGATCTATGTCGAGCGCTATCGGTCAGTCTGGATGAACTCGTGGTTCTATTCGATGAAGTGGATTGACCCGATTAGGAGCAATCCTGAAAAGCTCAATATTGAAATGGATCCCTAGCCCAGCGCTAGGGCTTTTTTTTGCTGGGAACACTCCCGATTGAGATTGCTTATCAATGGGGGGTCTACGAGGGCTAACTGATTTAAGTTGCTTATGTGGGGCATCGGCACGCGATCGCAGCCTATTGATCAAGGCATCCTTTGGGCGTACCCTACGGGTGCGGAGGGAGGGGGCTTAAGTACGGCAAATCCCGTAATTAAGCTATAGCTTGCACTGTAGGCGACTGACTAGCACGAACCGAGTCAGTCATAGGTGCGACTGACTCACATCCTGTGAGTGCTATAGATGCGATCGCGTGCCGCACCTTACAACTTTGTTAGAGCCAGAGTTTCGGCCTAAAAATCTCACATTTTGCCGCTCCTTTGACTGCCGACTCGTCAGTTAGTCAGGATGCATCAACCTGCATGAGAGACGTCTTGGTCAAAATCGAACGGCTTCCCTACACATTACAGTTGGGTCTACCAAAGTCATTCTCAAAAAATTGAACTCAATATCGAAACAGCTCATCAGATGCCAATAGTCGTGATATCCTCTGACGACAAAAAATAAAGACCTTCGAAGGCCAAAAATTGACCCTACTTCGGATGGTCGCTTTTGGGCATCAAATTGACGCTGATTGACGCACTTTGACCCTTTGTGGACACAAAAGGTACGTCGATGGTGCATTTTGGTACATTCACTTGCTCAAGGAAGCTGAAAAGCTTGCTGCATATAGGCTCTAGGGGTTGTCCTATCCCCTTGGGGCAAAAATGGGCTGAGTCACACCACCCGCCACAAAAATTTTGCGCACGGAAAATCGGACAAAGCAAAAACGCTCTCATTTCGAGAGCGCTGCAAAAGTTGATCGGCTATCGTTCAGATCAGTGATCGGTTGAGCAATGCTTGAAGAAATTCTGAACGTGAATAAACCCAGCCTCATCATCGGTAGTGGGACAGTTCATCCTTAGCGACCTTATTTTGTCCGTCGCTAAAACTAAGCCTAATGGCACCATGCACGGCTGAAAATCTATAAAAAACCCCTCACTTTACAGCAAGGGATCTTCAAAAAACTTTTGGGCTTAGTTACCGTTTCTTGGTTTCACGATTTTTCATGAATTCGTAGCGCTCCAGATTGGACATGTGGTGTTCTGTCCCACAAAGCACTTTTTCCCCAAGATCTTCCATCGCGGGGTCGTCAATAGCTGTAGCGAACTGGGAATCCGAGATTGCGCTCAAGTCCTTCGGAGAACGCCATTGCCTGGTCTTGCGTAAACCTAAAAGCATATCCATATTCTCCTGGCGCTAAAGTGGCATCCCCTAGACATTCCATCTTAACTTTTCTCTGATAATAGTCCCTCTGCTGTTCGAAGGAATCGAGTGTCACCATCGAACCATCGGAGTTACCTGTACAGAGAACGAAAGATACTTGAACTGCATACCAGATCAGCCAAAGGCCAATGGGTCTACATAGCCTAGTGTTCCCTTGAATAGTTTCAAGGTTAAGTATGTGAAGATACTCTACTTCTTCTAGTTCCCCTCCAAAGTATGGATAGAGACCAAATTTGAGTAACCCTACAACCTGGCTCTCGAAAGACATTTCTATGATTGCCTCACAAGCAAAATCACAGTTGTCCCAAAAGGCAGTCCAATCGCATGTCCAGCTGCCATTCATGCTGGATCTCGTAGCTTCTCTTAAAATTGCAAGTTGCCGATTTTTTTGTGCATCTTGGACATTAACCCTGTATTGCGGTAGCTCAGCTCTCTCCATGCACTCAAAAAATCAACCAAACTAGCGTACCCGACTTCAAAGGCGCTGTTCCATCTACCCCAAGGATCATCAATCCTGTACAAATACGCTATTCTTTATACACAGTTAAACGTATTTACAGAAATAATGATTATCGCCTTTCAGTCCCAAAAGGGAGGATGCGGCAAAACAACACTGGCGCTCCATGTCGCCCATTGCCTATCACTCCGAGATGGGCCGCTGTTGCTAGTCGATGCTGACCCCCAAGGATCAGCGCGTGATTGGGCCGCTGCCAGACAAGACCCTTTGCCGTTCTCAGTCGTCGGGTTGGATCGCCCAACCATTCACCGCGACTTACCCGACATTTCAAAGAACTATGCCCATGTGATCATCGACGGGCCACCGCGAACCACCGACTTAGCCCGAAGTGCGATCGCCGCCGCTGACTTGGTAATAATTCCGGTTCAACCTTCCCCCCTAGATGTTTGGGCAACAGCCGCCGTCATTGACTTAATCAAAGAATGCTCTGTATTTAAGGAAAACCTTAAATCAGCTTTTCTGGTAAATCGTAAAATCGTTAATACAGCCATTGGGCGAGATGTTACCGAAGCACTTGCGGGGTATGGCTTACCAGTGATGAAGGCAAAGATCTGTCAACGGGTGGCTTTTGCTGAATGTATCGCCAGCGGTCAGAGCGTACTCGAAACCGATCCAAACGGCCAAGCGGCAAAAGAGATCAAATCCCTCACTAATGAATTATTGGAGTTAAGCAAAAATGCCTAATAAGAAAGTCACTATTACAACTAAGCCTACAAGCCAAGCAACAGTAGATAGCTGGGTCGCTACATCAAGCGAATCTCAGGCACCGGAGCAACCTAAAGAACGAATGAAGCGCCTAACTTTGGATTTGCCTGAAAGCCTGCACAGGGCGATCAAACGTAGAGCCGTCGATCAAGGTGTAGCCATGGTTGACATGCTTCGAGATTTGTTGGAGCAACACTTTAAGGCTTGATGGCAATGCTTACGCAGAGTTGTAGCGGCGTGACTACACCAAAAAAGCAGATTGAAGCACTTGCAATCAGGCAAAATCAACAGACAAAACGTTGAAATGGTTGCGGCTCAAGGGTTGAAAATAAACGGTTTCAGCTATTGACTCGCCCTGTTTTGATTAATAACGTAGCGTTACTTAAGGGTGAGTCAATAGGTAATAGCTAAACCATCAAATCCGCCTTACCCAAAACGACTATTAAGGGAACCATCTCGCAAACTTCCAAAAAAACTTTTTTCTACTTCTAGACAGGGGGCAAGTAAGCCAAAAGCATACACTGTAAGGATTACAGCCTAAAATGATATCTTTCTTAATAAGATAGAAAGCAAAAGAAAAGGCGATCGCGCCTGGAAAAAACTAAAGTAAATATGATACTACTAAGGAAGAATAGATCTCAGAGAAAGAAAATGGCGCTACTCACGTCTAGCTATAAAATTCGGGCAGAGCTGTTTACCCAGTTAAAAGATTTCGCAGAGCAGCAAGGTATTCCCAAGAATCGGATCGTCGGTTTGGCGATTGAAGAATATTTGAGAAACGCCCAAAGTAAAAACCCCTTAGAAGCGGCTTAGGCTATCTAAGGGGAAAATCGTTTTTTTAGGGTTTTGTATAAAGCCACTTTCGCTGAGTTGATTTGGTCTCTAGTTTGCCGACCGGAACCAATCAAACAACAGGAGGTGGGTAGCGCCCACTTAAGGGGCATCGGTTATTCAATTATGAACGCTAGTAGTACCAAAAGCAAGGCGACGGTTAAGACTTCAAAGTATATCGACGGGCATCAATATAGTCTTATTTTACAGCAAAGTCGCCCTTCAATAAAAGAGGGATCCCATTTTTCGGCTGAGCGGTTGCAGGCGATCGCATCCAAGTCTTTACGGAACGGTGTGCTTGAGGCCGTCTCAACAAATGATGACAATCGATACTCTGTCTCAATCCGGCTGTCGATTCCCATTGGCCTTACTAAGGCAGAGGTCGATTGGCTGCTGGAAAAAACCGACAGCTGGGACGGATGGGGCGATAGTCCATCTGAGTCCTTAGCTTTGCTTGGCGGTTTGATTGAGGATGCGATCGCGATCGCCAGCGTTGGAGGTGCGAACTAATGGACACCTTCAGATATGCATTCAACCCCTACGGCAAAAACAAGCAATGGAACTTCGAGACGTTAGCAGTTAATTTCTGTGACATCGAAGGCACCCTCAATGATGTTGTGCAGCGGGTCAAAAAAGGGCATGCCCTTTGTGCTGGGCTGCTTAACGGTCAACGCAGGGCAAAAGCTAATGTCATCGGGTCGCAGTGGGTTTTACTCGATATCGACAATTCAAAGGGGGCGACGGACGAGCAGGGAAACCCTGTAGATGACCAGGGGCGTCCTATCAGGATTGGGAAGCATTTCGTTGACGTCGAAGGCAACGTCATCGATGAATCTGATGGTCGTAAGCAGGCCAAAGTCTATCACCATCAAATGACGATTGATGAGGCGATCGCCCATCCTTTCATCAAAAAATACTGTGCTCTGATCTACACAAGTGCTTCACATACTGAGGACTGGCACAAATTCCGGCTCGTGTTCCTGCTACCACAGTTCGTAGAGGGCAGCGACACCATTGAAGTGCTCGTGCGCTACTTGATGGAGCATCTACCCCATGACCCCAGCTGCAAAGATGCCAGCCGTGTATTTTATGGCAACACTAACGCCGAATTCCCATTGATCAACGAGTCGGCTGTACTGCCTCTGGAATGGATTGCGGAAGCCAAAATTGCAGCGGCACAAGAGAAGCTTGATCAGGAACGCAGGTTAGAGGTAGCGCTGAATCGTCGTGAAGAGATTCAGGCATTGGCAGGCCGTCAAGGCTGGGATCTTGATGCATTAGTAGAAGGAGCACTCAGCTATATTCCGCCACGTGCAAAAGGTACGGGCAACTATGATGAATGTCGCCAAGTGCTGATGGCACTTCACTCTCACTATGGAATGGGTGCGATCGCTATTGCTGAGCGCTGGAGTCCATCAGAGAAGGGTTGGAATATTCCAGCGAAAATGAAAGGCTTCAGACGTTCTGGCGTCACCATCGGTAGTCTGTTCCATATTGCTCGACAGTACGGGTTTAAATTCCCAGCTATCGACAGGGCAAAGGAACCCGCGCTGGCTATCAATGACGAACCCCCTATCGATCAGGCGGAACGAAAGGAACGAGCCAAGGAATTACGTCTAAAACGATCCAAGCAGTTGCTCAAGCTGACCCGTAAGCCTGCAGTGCGACTCAATCAGCGCTACCTTGGGAAACTCCCAGATCTTAAGCCAGGGCATATCTTAGCGGTTTCGTCGTCAGTCGGTACAGGCAAAACGGAAGCACTCAAAGGTGCGATCGCGGAACATTTGGCCAAACACCCTGACGCTTTGGTAATTTTCATAGGAAGCAGAAACACTCTTCTATTCCAAACTGAAGACCGGACAGGTATACCTCATATTCAAACCTTAGATCGCCAGTATCCAGGCAATTTGAGCTTTGGGCTCAAACAGACAAAAGGCGTTTTGATTTGTTTGGATTCAATCGAGCGCATCCCTTGGAACAGTCTACCCGCGAACAGTTTGATCGTTTTGGATGAAGGTGAATCGCTAATATTGCACGGGCTAGGAGGCGGAACCCTAGGCGATCGCCAACAATCTGTTCTAAATTGCTTCAGGTCTGCACTGGTTCGCACTCTCAGCACAAACGGCAGCGTTATTGTGCTCGAAGACAACTTAACCGACCTCGCTCTGAATTTCTACGAAACCATAACAGGTGGTCAGTTTCCAGTTGAGATAGTTGTCAACGATTGGAAGATGACCCGCACCGCAAAGCTGTCTGTAAGCGGTAGGACTGGCCACGTAGCTGCAATTCTGGGCAAGCTCAAAAGCGGCAGCAAAGCGGCAGTACCGACAGACTCGCAGGTGTTCGCTGAAACACTGGAAATTGTCGTGAAGTGGATCATGCCTGATATCAAAATCTTGCGGCATGACAGCAAAACGGTTGAACGTCCCGAAAATAAAGCATTCCAGAAGGATCCAAACCGATATTTAATTCAAAATGAGATCCAGCTTCTTATCCTCAGTCCAACGGCTGAAAGCGGCGTATCCATTGACGTCGAGGGTTTTGATGTTTACGCATACCTGGTTGCAGCCGATACTCGTCGGCAGCATCAGCTATTGCATCGCATTAGAAACCCTCGGAGCATCCAAATCGAGACAAAAGTCAGAGGTTTTGTTGCAGATCACGACTGGGAAACATGCCCTAACGCAATTCTGAAGCAACAGGCCATCCGTACAAAGCAAACCGCAATGCTTAGCGGTATCAATGCTGAACTCACAGAGCTATCGGGATGGAGCAGCGAGGGGCCGCAAGCGATCGCCAAGCTGCAACAGACTCTTGATGGAGAGGATGCCGACGCGGCACTCTGGGCAGAGCAACGGGCTATCTTCAAGGGTCGTGAGAATTTGCTCAAAGATGGCATGCAGCCAAACCTTCAGTGGTACTTAGTACAGCATGGTTATGAGATTCAAGAGGTGCTGAGGCCACAAGACGCAGCCATTGGCTTAACGCCACTTAAGAGCCTATTGAAGCAGGCAAAGGAACTCATCGAGGCAACAGACGCGAAGCTGCTCTATGAATCCAAAGGGGGCTTAACAGAGGCGCAAGCGATCGCAGTTCTCAGCAGTCCAAGCTCGACATATAAACAGAGAAAAAATGCCGAGCGTAGCCTTTTGGAGCATAGATATCCAGGTGCCCACTTAACCGAGTCTTTCCTTTTGGAAGTGGCAGTTAAAGATCGCGGGGCACTCGGGAGAGCGGCAACATTGTCATGGATGACTCGACACCCGCATATTGCGGCAAAGATTGACCGAGGCAACCTGCGATCGCAACTCTCAAAGGGTTGGGTCGCCCAATGGAAGCTGACTCACTATGCTCAAAAAATCTCAATCCTCAATTCTTTGGGACTGCAAGCCTTAATTGATCTAGTCGATAGCGATGAACTGCTAAGCGAGGAAAGCGCAGCGGTTCAAGCGGTCAAGGTGGCAGCGCTTCAATATCAATCAGAGATTTATCGGTATTTTCGGCTAAGCGTCAAGGAAGATCAGTCTGCAATCCACATTGCAGACAAGCTATTGCGCAAGTGTGGCTACGATTTGGTCAAGGATTCTAGGGTTGGGGGCCGTGGCGAGCAATCGTGGCGCTATCGAGTTAATTCAATTCTCAGCTTGGAACATCGCATGGAAATTGAGAAAGCCTTAGATCGCAAGTGGGCAAAGGATCTTGAGGCCGTAGTCCCCATTTGCAATAAACAAAATGTATCTATGCAAATGGGGACTACCGAGGCAGATCCACCCCCCGATCCAGTGCCTATCAACACTCTGGAAATCGGATCTAGGGTTATCTTCCTAGGCGATCGCTCTCAATGTCGGGTCAAAAAAGTAGAAGGCAACATCATTTGGTTGCAACGAATTGGCACCCCAACGCGAACCGTTGATTTTTGTGCGGAGTTAGCCCAGCTGGAGGTAGTTGCATGAGTCAATTCGACACCCTTGAGGATGCCTTAGCCCATTGCGCGATGCTTGCCTTGCAACGAAGTGAAGCGCTTCGAAGCTTAGGCCGACACAGTGAGGCGCAAGTGATGTATCAGGTTGTGAGCACGATTGAATCACTTTGGGCCGAATGTGACGAGCTACTGCTCAAATGACGGCTTTATTCACCCACGTTTTTGTAATTGAAAAGGAGTTTTAATCTATGTCCAGAGTCCTTCCACTAGCGACACTCGTCCAGCGAACAGCGATGGCTGCAAATGCTGAGGCGCAACGCCTTCGGACATTGGGCCAAATATCCGAGGCAGACCGTCTCGACAAACTTGTCGCAATGTTGGCAAGTTTTGAACCTTCGAGCCCTGCTGACATTCAAGGCGAAGATCGGTTGCTGCGCCTTTCCGAGGTCTGCGGAGATCCACGTCGTGGCATCCCTCGGATGGTGCCAATTGATCGGGAAACTTGGAGGCGCGGAGTTAAGTCGGGCAAATATCCACAGCCGATTAAATTTGGGAGTAAGAACCTGTGGCGACTATCTGATGTCAAAAAGCTGCTCGAAAAAATCAGCCAGGGGGCGGCATGAGGCTGCAACCAAATACTTTTCATTGCCACTGTGGGGTCTGTGGAGCTTGCATGGATATCGAGTTGAGCCAGGTAAGTCTTACAGAAGGCTGTCAGGTCGTTTGTCCTAAATGCAGTGCCACGGCAATTCTAAACGGTACTTCAGACCCTCGAAGCCTTTTACAAGGAAGCCTTGAGCAGTTATTGCCTTCTCATAAGCTGGTTTCTTTGAAGCGAATTGATCTAGGTGCGCTTGAGTTACTGCCCGACGAGCAAGCGCTTGGTGTGACTTCCGCAAATTCTGGGCTCTTGCATGGTTTTGGTGATGCAAGTTTTCTCAATATTTCTGAGATGAGTTTGTGAAACCCCCTAGATTGAGGAGCATAGCCTCCAAACACCCCAAAACCCTTGTATAGCTTGTAGAAAGAGATTTCTAGCGTACATG
>DATNQK010000209.1:0-2991 GCA_036704065.1 Stenomitos sp. | reverse complement strand
CTGCGGATCGGTGGTGGCGAGAATGAACACCACCCGATCAGGCGGTTCTTCTAAGGTTTTGAGCAAGGCATTGAATGCAGCCGTGCTCAACATGTGGACTTCGTCTAGGCAGTAAATTTTGTAGCGGCACTGAACGGGGGCAAATTGGGCCCGTTCGATCAACTCGCGGATGTTATCGACCCCTGTATTGCTGGCAGCGTCGATTTCAATTACATCCAATGCATTGCCTCGGGTAATCGATTGACACACCATACATTGACCGCAGGGTTCCGCCGTAGGAACCGACCCGCTGATGCAATTGAGGGACTTTGCCAGAATACGAGCGCTAGAGGTTTTGCCGGTGCCCCGAGGGCCTGTAAATAAGTAAGCTGGCGAAATTCGCTGGAGACGGATGGCATTGCTGAGCGTTGTTGCAATAGCCTCTTGTCCCACCAAATCGGCAAAGGTTTGAGGGCGATATTTGTGATGGAGCGGTTCGTAACCCACTGTGCGTTAGCCTATGGCAAATCCAGGAGAGAAGAGAGAGTGAGGTCAAGGTCAAGCATGCTAGCCAGGTGCATTGTTTTGCTTTACGGGTAAGCAGACGGTAAAGCAACTGCCTTGTCCGGGCGTTGAAGTGACGGTAATCGAACCCCGATGTGCTTCCACAATATAACGGGATAGGTAAAGGCCCAAGCCGCTACCGGAACTTTGGGTTTGTCCTGCATAGAAGGGTTCGAATAAATGGGCGCGTTGACGATCTGGAATACCGACCCCCGTATCTTCTACTTTAAAGAAGATAAATTGCGGTTGTGCAGAAATTTGTCCCATACTGACGACGGCTAAGGTGAGGGTAATGCTGCCCTGTTGTGTGTACTGAATGGAGTTGCCGACAAGATTCGTAACGACGCGTCGCAACTCCAGTGGATCGCCTTCGATGAGTGGGAATTCTGGGTCAATTTTTTGTACCAGATTGAGCCCCTTATCCTGAACCAGGGGCATCAGTTCGGCGACCACTTCACTGAGTAAGTTTGTGAGGTTGACCGCGCAAAAGTTCAGGGTGCGATCGCCGGATTCAAACCGATACACCTGCAACAGTTTGTTCACCAGTTCTAAGAGATTTTTGTTGCTGCGGGCAAGTAAATCCAGCGCCCCAATCACGTCCATGTTTAATGGACCTAAGGTTTCTTCAAGCAACAGTGAAAGCATGCGATCCGCCGCAATCAGTGGCGTGCGCAGATCGTGGGTAAGACGTGAGACAAAGTCCTCTCGCTGGCGGGCAATATGATCGCGGGCATCAATGGATTGTTTTAAGCGCAACAAGCAGCGCACCCGTGCCAATAGTTCATCGACTTCTAAGGGTTTGCGGACAAAATCGTCTGCCCCTAAGTCCAACCCCTTGACGACGCTGGGTTGATCGTAGGCTGTAATCAGCAAGATAGGAATAAACGGGAGTGTGCTGTTTTGGCGCACACTACGGGTGACTTCGTAGCCGTCGATGTCCGGCATCATCACATCCAAGAGCACCAGATCCGGCGGATCTTGTTCGATGCGTCGCAACGCCTCGCGCCCAGTACTGGCAACTTCAACCCGATATCCTTGGCTGGCCAAGATAGATTGCACCAGAAAGGAATTGTCTGGTACATCGTCCACCACAAGCAGTCGATAGTAACGTGGATTGAAAGCGGGTCTGGAATCCGTCATGTTTTTTGCATGGATGCACGGGCATTCCGCTGCATCATATCGTGTCGAATTCGTCGCAGTGCAGAGGCTCGAAAGCGATAATCCCAGTCGGCAGCGGTAAGCATGGCTAAGGCTACCCGCTTGGGCCGAAGGTTCCAAGGGTAGGGCTGAAAATCGGAAACGTCGGTGGTTTGCGCAAACCGCTGATTCCAAGGGCAAACGTCCTGGCAAATGTCGCAGCCTGCCACCCAACCCTGCATCCGAGTGGCGATCGCCTCTGGGATCTCAGCCGAGCGATTTTCAATGGTGTGGTACGCAATACAGCGGTTGGCATCGACAACGAAGGGCGCGGCGATCGCCTGGGTTGGGCAGGCCTCAATGCAGCGGGTACAGGTGCCGCAGTGTTCGGTGTGGGGTTTGTCGCTGGGTAAGGCAAGATTGGTCAGCAGTTCGCCTAGAAAGACCCAAGAGCCATAGTCGCGAGTGATCAGGTTGCTATGTTTGCCAATCCAACCAAGGCCTGCCCGTTGCGCCCATGCTTTTTCTTGAATGGGGCCTGTATCGACATAAACGCGTGTTTTGATATCTGGATCTTGCGCTTCTAGCCATCGCGCCAATGCTTTCAGGCGACGCAACAGGACTTTATGGTAGTCTCTGCCCCAGCCATAGCGCGAAATTTTGGCATCCTCTGGTGCGTTGGAATGTGGGTGGGGGGTGTAGTAATTGAGCGCCACTGAAATCACCGTTTGCACCCCTGGCATGACTTGCGTAATATCCTGCCGCTGGGGATTGGTCATCCAAGCCATATCCGCATGGAAGCCCTTTTCTAGCCACTGTTGCAACCGTTGGGCACTATTGCTGTCGGCTGGCGGTGTGGTTTGCGGAGGCTGTGTAACCGCTGCAATGCCTATTTTATGGAAGCCCAGTTCCATCCCTTTTTGTTTTAAGCGCGTTGCGGAGACAGCGGAAGACAACATGGGGTTCGACGCCAGTGCTCTTTTTGTATAGCACTTCTTGGGGTGCAGAATTACGCGTTGCCTGTGCAGCAATTTTGCCTAAAATAAGGAGCATTATTTTTCTTCCTCAATACGAGACGTGATTCATGAGCGTTGCTCCTCTTGCATATCCAGTCCAGCCTCTTGTGCCGTCGGCGCTTCAAGTCTCTGTGGTGGTTCCGCTTTATAACGAGGTGGAAAGCGTTCCCCACCTCCTAGATGCGATCGCCCAAGTGTTACAGCGCGAGGGACTGGCCTACGAGATCATTGCGGTGGACGACGGTTCTACCGACGGTACAACGGCACTGCTCAAGCAGCTTGCCCAAGCACGAAC
>DATNQK010000208.1:0-3348 GCA_036704065.1 Stenomitos sp. | reverse complement strand
TTAAAGACGAGCAGTTTGGACATTCTAAAGCTTCCTCAAGATGGGCTTTGTTCATCGCTAGAGCAATGCATAATCTAGGTCATGATGGCGATCGCACCATTGCGTTTTGCCAGTCATGTGGCTGTACCCCAGTGGGGATAGAGCTTTAGCACTCTTGACTTGAGAGTGCTAACTCTGAGCAAACTCATTGTAGCCCGTTCATCTGCGCTTGCAGAGCCGCGCCATATCCAAATAACCGAACTTTCGGGGCACAAGTTTTGAGAATCGGCGTCATAGGGGGCGAATAAGAGTCCCAATAGGGAAGTCGACTGCAAATGTCAGCACTGGAGTGAGGTTGAGATGAAATACAATACGGCCATCGGATGCGGGATTGGTCTGTCTATGGTGTTTTGCGCTGGAGCGTTGCCAAGTGTTGCGCGGCCTGTGCAGGGTTTGACCCATAGCAAACATCCATCTTTACCTGCTCTACATTTGTTGGCGCAACTGCCTGATGATGACTCTAGTAATTTAGCTGGGACAGTGCTTCGCTTTAATACAGAGAGTTCCAACGCACCAGTCACTCAATTACAAGTGTTGCTGAAGCAGGCGGTAGTGGCTTCGCCTGTTGACAATACGGTTTTGCCAAGCAGTGTTTTAGGGCCTGTAACTGTCAAGTCGGCGCTGGGCGATCTTAAGCCGATTGATGGATATAAATGGACGGTTGATCCTGCGTCGAAACTTTATTTAGGTCGCAGTGGCTATAAATCTTTGGTGGCGCGGTATCGCTATGGCAATGGGGGGCAGTCTGCTCAGTACGCGTTGGATATTGCTTGCCAATCTGTAGGGCTGAAAACTCAACATAAAGCAAACTGTAAGGTGTTTGGCAATGGGCCTTTATTGAAGGGTGAGTTTCGTTTGCCGGGGCAATTGGTGTTAGAAGATGCAGCACCGACGACTACGACAACTCCTGCTTCTGGCTCGGCGGCGCAAGCTGCGTATCGGCGTGGCTATGAGCTAGGTCAATTAGATGCTCAACAAAAATTGTCACGCAATTATGCTCGCCATAAAACTGAATTTGAGGGGGCGACGGAGACAGAATTTCGACGCGGTTATGACAATGCCTATGGCAATTTCAGCAGCCCATCTTCATAAATGAAGGAGTTTGTAAAATTGACTGGGGCACAGGTTTTGAACAAGACCTCTCACATCATATTGGACAAAGAATTCAGCTTTTTTAGTGTGGGGTTTTGCTGAGAAGCTTGCCTCCTTCGAATAGGGGAAATTAGTTGAAGGTAAACCTAAATCTTGGAATATTCAGCATAGAAGAGCTGATGATAACCAGTAGGCTACCCTTCCCTTTGGCCTAGGGCCACTGACAAGGTCTAACGGGATTGCAAGCCCACACCAGCTACTCAAAAAATTTGCTTTAACACGAGAGGGATAATTGTCTTCATTGTTTTCTAAAATATGTTGGTAGTCTTATCCTAAAAAAACAGGATATTTAAGCCTAAAAAAGCGCTCCATCATTTGAGTAATGGAGCGCTTTTCATTTTTTAGGAAAAAATAGATAAAATAAAACGCTTAGGGAATAACCTCTTGTAGAAGCGATTTAACCGTAGCCGTTTCGAGGCGAGCACCCAGCGTTGTCACCAACCGAGCCGACGCCAAAGAACCCAGACGACCTGCGGTGGCCCAATCCATTCCATTGGTGATGCCGTACAACACACCGCCTGCATACATGTCACCCGCACCGACAGTATCGATCGCCTTTACAGGAAACGGTTCAATTTCCAGCAGCGTTTCGCCATCAAAGATCACCGATCCCTTTGGCCCACGCGTAACGGCAAACCCTTTCGCCAACGTTTTGAGATGAGCGATCGCCGCATTGATATCAGTAGTATCTGCCATTTCTAACGCTTCGCTTTCATTGGCAAACACAAAATCAACCCCAGGCCCAATCATCTCTAACAGACCCACCTTGAAAAACTTGGCCATGTTCAAATCGGAAAGGGTGAGCGCCACCTTTTGACCTGCTGCTGCTGCAATTTCACGGGCCTTAATTGCAGCTTGCTTACTGTGTTCGCCCGTCACCAGATAGCCTTCGATATAAGTGTAGGCAGAATCGGCGATCGCCTCTGGCACCAAGTTATCCGCAGAAAAACTAGAAGAAATGCCCAGAAACGTATTCATCGTGCGATCTGCATCTGGCGTTACGAATACCAAGCATTTCCCTGTAATCCCTGGCTCAGCAGGATGCTGTTTTAGGTTCGTATCTACACCACATTGGAGCAAATCATTGAGGTAGTGTTGGCCGGGTTCGTCATCTGCCACTTTGCAAGAATAAAACGCCTTACCACCGAACTGACTGATCGCAATCATCGTATTGGCCGCCGAGCCACCGCAAGTCCGCTTGGTGGGGTGCCCGTCCAAATGGGCAATGATGGCATTCTGACTCTCTTCGTCAAGGAGCGTCATCACCCCTTTATCAATTCCCAAAGTTTGCAACGTCTCTGGCTCAACTTCACATTCGATGTCGAGTAGAGCATTGCCAAGGCCATAGACGTCGTAGCGTGCCATATCAGTGTTTATTTCCTGTTGTGCAGCGATCAATAAGGCAATGTTCTAGAGAGACATTCCCAACTGTCCAGAATACCCTGTCACTACCAAATTAATCGCTTTCGCGTTCTGGCCAGAATGATACAGTCTTCAACAGCCCTCAAGGTTGTTTATGTCCCTACTGCCGCTATCGCAACTCACCCCCTACATCAACGACATTCGCCTCATCGTCAGTGATGTGGACGGCACCCTCACCCGTCACGAACACTTCACCCCCGCACTACTCACTGCGATCGCCCAACTCAAGGCTTGCAACATTCCAGTCCTGCTCGCCACAGGCCGTTCCGCCGGATGGGCCGATGCCTTGCGCTATTACCTGCCCGTCGCAGGTGCGATCGCCGAAAATGGTGGTTTGTTTTGGAGTAATGCCCCCACCCACGCAGAAGCCTCCTACCAGTTGCTCAGCCCCATCTCTGATGCGATCACCCATCGCCAAGCCTTAGCAGAAGCCTTCGCCAAACTGCGGCAACAATACCCTAACCTCCGCGAAGCCACAGACAACGCCTTTCGGGTCACAGATTGGACCTTTAGCGTGCAAGGGCTGAGTGCTGAAGAATTAGCGGCGATCGCATCCCAGTGTGCAGCGTGGGGATGGGGTTTTACCTATAGCAATGTTCAATGTCATATTGGCCCCTTAGGCCAAAATAAAGCCCACGGCATTTGGCAGGCGATTCAGCAAGACTTCCCCCATCTGCAACCGCATCAAGTGCTAACCATTGGCGACAGCCCCAACGACGTTGCCATGTTAAACCC
>DATNQK010000207.1:0-16262 GCA_036704065.1 Stenomitos sp. | reverse complement strand
GAATCTTCTGCGGTGTCTTAGGACGGTTCAAAGCCTTGTGCAAGCACTCAGCATTGAGCGAGACAGCATTCCGTATTGAGAGCAAAAAAAAGCCAACCCCCACCTTGGAGATTGGCAACCCATCTAAATCAGCAAACCCTTATTGTGGTTTTGCGGGATGCGTGGGTGATTGATAGTACACTTTTGACCCTTGATCAGGCACAAAGTGGCAAGCCCAATAGGAGCGGATAAAACTGCGCCAGATCGGCTCATTTGAAGAGAAGTAATACTCACCTAACAGCGGCTTAATCGCAGCAGTAGCCGTTTTGAGATGATAGTGAGGAATACTGGAAAAGATGTGGTGCGCCACATGGGTGCCAATATTGTGATGAATCGAGTTAATGAAGCCATAATCTCGATCAATCGTGGACAATGCACCCTTTAAGAAGTACCAGTCATCACCCCGATACCAAGGAATATCAGGTTCGGTATGGTGCAAAAAGGTTACAAGATCTAGCCATACCACAAATACCAGGTAGGGCATCAAATAAAACTTGAATAAGAAGACGAAACCCCACTGGAAACCAATCCAAGCCAATAGGCCGACCATGCTAAACAACAGCACGGAACTCGTGATCACATCCCACTTTTCGGAAGGACGAAACAGCGGACTATTTGGATTAAAGTGAGACCCTTGTCGGTCGGGCGATCGCCGGAACAAGTAGATGGGATACGCCAGTAAAGGAAGATAAAACCGGATCAGTTTTTCCGGCCAGGACATTTGCCCATATTTTGTTTCTGAAACTGGATACCAGCTTTCGTCTGTATCAACGTTGCCCGTATTGGCATGGTGTGTACGATGACTAATACGCCAGCCATGGAAAGGAACTAAAATTGGCGTGTGGGAAAGATGCCCAACCAGGTTATTGAGCCATTTGTGGGAAGAAAACGAGCCATGACCGCAGTCGTGACCTACCACAAATAAAGACCAAAATAAAGTGCCCTGGATGAACCAAAACAGGGGATAGAACAGCCAGGAATCAAGGTAGGCAGCGATCACATAAAACCCTGCAACGAGGCCCAGATCTAAGAAAAAGTAGGCTAAAGAACGGGCAGTTGAAGGTTCGAAGCAAGCACTAGGAATAGCCTTCCTCAAATCTTGGAGAGTAAAGGGCAATTCCCCCCGGCGATTCGACGGGTCGCGGTCCGTCGTCTGGTCGATAACAGAATTTAGTTGCACAAAAGGTCCCAATCGGAAAGAACATAATGCATCTGCACTTTGCGTTTTACGGGCCTCTTACCTTGCCATCGTCGTTGAAACAAGCGCTTAAATCGAATCGAGCCAGGCAGACGTAACGTCCTTAAGATTGGCGATCCAGTTGCAATTTTAGCCACCTTTAAAAGGGCAGGCGTTGACATTGCCTCGCTTGGATCCTGGAACAAAAACAACGGTTGGACTCCCCAAAAAGCACAAAATGAAATGCCAACAAACGGAATGCATTGTAACCTTTTATAAAGCGTTTTTATAGAGGGAATATACGTACCTATAGAAGTAGCTGGATCCATTCCTGGTACATTGGCAGTACTCCTTAAACCCTTTGCACTCCTCTATGCACCTCTGTCCTGATGCCTTTTCCTGTTCTTCATCGTAAAAATCTGCGTAGGTTAACCCTGCTGTTAGGAGGACTCGTTTGCGGCCTAACTGTACTAATAGGGACAGCAATAAAGCTCAATGGGCAACCCATGCCGGCCTTGTCCGTGCCACCCGCTCAGGTTCATCCATTGCCCCCTTCGCTGATGCAGTGGAACACAGCCCAAGCTGCCCAGGGAGATTATTTCGATCAGGTTAAATCTACGGCCGTAGGGGGTTTAATTTGGACCCATTGGCCCGTGAAAGTCTATGTTGTCCCCTCTAGCACGCCTGGTTTGCCGCCCGAACGGTGGTCTGCGGCGATCGCTCAGGCTGTTCAAGACTGGCAACCCTACTTGCCACTAGCCCTCACCACAACCGGTGCCGAGGCCGATATCTCCATCTCTCCTGTGCCGCCCCAAGGACGTAGTGGTAATAGAGTCCGCTCAGCCGAAACGCGCTATGAATTGTATGTGGATGCCCAGCAAACACTTGCCCATCGCATCAGCATTTACATCCGACCCAGCCAAACCCCTCAATACTTAACAGCAGCAGCACGCCATGAGCTGGGCCATGCCCTTGGCATTTGGGGCCATAGCCCCAATCCCAACGACACAATGTACTTCGCTCAGGTTCGTCAACCACCTGCCATCTCAGTCCGTGACATCAATACCTTGAAACGGGTCTACGAACAACCCACGCAGTTAGGGTGGCCACTCAAACCCAACCCAGAATCAACACCAGCTCAAGGCTGAGGGAGCATTCCGGCTCAAGGAACCTCCTATACTGCCAGTCGCTCAAGCGCCAAATCTCTGGCACAATAGTGCATGCAGCACCTCTCTAAGACGCTAGAAAACACTGAACGCTAGATTGATGTTCTGCCTAAGCCGTTCTGAGAATCATTTGTGGATATCTATCAACTTGGGGTGCGGCCCCTTTTGTTTCAGGGACTGGATGTCGATCCTGAGCTTCTAAAGTACCGTTTTATCGACTTGTGCCATTCGCTAGATAGCAATTGCCATCGACCTTGGGGACGCTGGATATTGCAGCAGGCCTATCAGCAGTGGGGGTGGACCTCCGAACGCTTAACCCAATCACTGTGGAACTTGACCTTTCCAAACCCAGTAGGCTTAGGGGCTGGGTTAGACAAAAATGGCATTGGCAGCAACGTATGGCCTGCCTTTGGATTTGGCTTCGCTGAACTGGGGACGGTCACGGAATTGGCCCAACCTGGCAACCCTCAACCGCGTTTGTTTCGCCTCCTAGAAGATGAAGCGGCTATTAATCGCATGGGGTTTAACAACCTAGGCGCAGCAGCTATGGCAACCGAACTGGCAGCAGCAAAAACCCGTCGCCAAGCAATCGGTAGGGCTGGACTGCCCCTCATTCCAATTGGCATTAACTTAGGCAAGTCTAAGGTAACACCCTTGGAAGCTGCGGTAGACGACTACTGCCACAGCTTTCAATTGCTGCAACAGTATGGCGATTATGTGGTGGTTAATGTTAGCTCTCCCAATACGCCTGGGCTGCGATCGCTCCAAGCCGTGGCCCAACTGGAGCCCATCCTAGAGGGACTGCAACGCCTGAATACTGACGCAAAGCCGTTGTTGATCAAAATTGCCCCTGATTTGGCATGGGAAGATATTGCCGAGATCCTGGATTTAGCACAACGCTTTAATCTTGCAGGCATTATTGCAACCAACACCACCATTAGCCGCGAAGGTTTAAAAACCCAGTGCATTAAAGCAACAGGGCGATCGCCACAAGAAGAAGCAGGTGGACTCAGTGGTGCCCCAGTCAGAGCACGTTCCACCGAAGTTGTGCGCTTTATTTACCAACACACCCAAGGCAAAATTCCTATTATTGGCGTGGGAGGGATCTTTACCGCTCAAGATGCTTGGGAAAAAATCGCCGCCGGAGCCAGTCTTGTACAGGTTTATACAGGCTGGATCTACGAAGGGCCTTGGATGGTGCGTCGCATCCTGCAAGGACTTGAACAGACACTAGAAACCCACCAATTACGTCATATAACCGAAGCCATAGGTACGGGTTTACCCTATCGCAGCACCTAAGATAGTTCGTTATTATGGAAAGGTAAAGAACTGTAAAGTTTGCCCTCATTGCGCGAGGCACCTCTGGAATGGGAAAAGTCAACAGGCCAAAACCCTGGGTCATTGCCCTAGGGGCTGCAGGGGTCATTGGCGTTACAGCAGGCACCTATGGGCTGGTTGCTCGTCACAACACATCCATCGACTTAAATAAATACACGGTTCCTGTAAAAGCAGAACCTTTTACACTTCGCATTGCCGGAACCGGAATCGTAACCCCTGTTCAAAGTGTGAATGTTAGTCCTAAAACCTCAGGGGTACTCCAACAACTCTTGGTTGAACAAGGCGACACGGTTGCTGCGGGACAAGTGATTGCGTACATGGATCAGCAAGACCTCAAAGGTCAATTGCTGCAAGCACAAGCAGGAGTAGCCCAAGCCCAAGCCAATCTGGATAAAGTTCGCAGTGGCAGTCGTGCTGAAGAAATTGCCCAAGCCAAAGCTCGGTTAGATCAAGCAGAGCGACAGTTGCAAGCGCTACAAAATGGCAATCGTGCTGAAGAGATCGATCAAGCTCGTGCTCAGGTCACTTCTGCTCAAGCTCGCTTAGAACTGGCCAATTCTAAGAAGGTGCAATATACCCAACTGAAAGCGGCTGGGGCTATTACCCTTGAGCGGTATCGCGAAGTTATTGCCGACGCGGAGACCGCTGCCGCAGACTTAGCAGTAGCTCAAAAGAAATTGGCACTGCAACAGGCAGGCACTCGGACAGAAGAAATTGCGCGAGCACAGGCCAGCGTTGCTGAAGCACGTGCTGCCTATCGACTGCTAGCTAACGGCAGTCGTCCTGAAGATGTGCGTCAAGCAGAAGCTCAACTGGCCTCTGCGGTCGGGCAGTTGGAGGTTGTCAAATCCAAACTAGAAGATACAGTGGTTCGAGCGCCTTTCGCGGGTACTGTAACCCAGAAGTTTGCTACCGAAGGTGCCTTCGTTACACCAACCACCTCTGCTTCCAGTACCTCCTCCGCAACTTCAACCTCTATCATTGCGCTGGCACAACGGCTAGAAGTACTAGCCAAAATTGCGGAAGCAGATGTTGGCCAAATGCGGGTGGGTCAGGCCGTCAACATCAACGTTGATGCTTATCCTCAACAAACTTTCAAAGGTCGAGTTCGGCTAATTTCGCCAGAAGCAGTCGTTGACCAAAATGTGACGACCTTTCAAGTGCGGGTGACAATGCTGACCGGACAGCGTCAGTTGCTCTCAGGGATGAATGCTGACCTGACCTTCGAGGGCCAAAAGTTGCAGGATGCTCTCGTGATTCCAACGGTGGCGATCGCCACTCAAAATGGCAAAACAGGCGCTTATATTCCAGGCCCTGATCGCAAGCCCGTCTTTAAGCCAATTATGATTGGTGCGTCTTATCGCGCCCAAACTCAAGTTTTGTCTGGCTTGACTCCAGGACAACGGGTCTTTATCGACTATCCCAAAGGATTTGAGCCTAAAAACCCAGGCGATCAGAAATAATCAATACTTTGGTTTACTGGCAATTGCTGGCCTCTGCTGCAATCATCTCCTCCTTTTAGCAGAGGTAAAGCCTCTACCGATTTGGTATTGAAGACTAGAATTTTTCAGCCTCAGCTTAACTAAACGTTATTTAAGGAATTCTTCTCAAACGTTTGGGTTTGCAATTGATACACTAGTACAAGAAGGGAGTTCCACAGTTCTTAGGCTGCTGATCAGCATTGAGCTTCATTGAAATTAGATCTTGTCTTTCGTGTTGGGTTATTCTTCCAGTGAGCCGAATGGCTATACAAACTCGGCAGTAAGTATTTTTACGGGCTTTTAAATTCACCCTGCTTCGGTTTTCATAGCAACAACTTCCATCGCTGCACCAGTTGTTTTCCTTAAGGAATTAAAGTTTCCAATGAATCGCAAACATAGCAAATTATCATTAGCAGAGCGAACGGAGTATCTTCAAATGGCGAGAGTATTGCGCCATTGGCTCCAAGAAGCAATCCACGCAGATGACCCCCTTGCGTTATTGCATGAGTCTCTGCAACCCATTGAAGACAGTCGCGATTTTCCAGCCTTTAATTGGCAAAGGATTGAAATAGCCCTAGAGGATGTGTTGCATAAACATCGCTCTCTCCAAACCGCTGCTTCGGAAATTGCCTTAGAAATTACTGGACATACCCGGTTTTAAGGCAATACCTGCGGTAACGGTCAACCTCGATCTTCCTGTTTTGGCAGGAAGGGTAACTTCTGCAAACTTGTAGGCCGGGCTGTGCAACCTTAAGCATGGCTTGTCCCTGGAGTCTTGTGCGTTGACGCTTCACTTCTGAACTAGGTAGACTAAGTTCAGTCGAACCATAAAGAATTTTATGAACACGCAGCAGCGATCGCTTCAAACTGTCCTGAGCCTTTTAGGGCTAGGGCTGCTGCTGCGCCTTGGGCGCAAATAGTCGTGTTCTGAGTTAAGAATTAAAGTTTTAAGTTGTACAGCAAACATTCAAAAGCTCTAGCTAAAGTCAATGCTTTTGAACATTGTCAGGGTTGTATCCGTACCGATCTCTGTCGGTTGATGCATCATACGGCACAGCATTCGAGTAGCTGCTGTCACTCAGCATGGGGCTGCGTTGAGCCCTTCTCGTTTCGTTTTATCTACACCATTTGGAGAATTCCGATGTATCAGCCTCTAGGTCTGGATCTGCGACTGCCGTTGGGTTGTCTGACTGTTATTTCATGGTGCTCAGACAGCCCTAACCCTGCCATTTCTAGATACTGCCACCCTAAATCACGATACTGAACATGATGTTGAAACAGCCTTCGACGAAATACCGCCCCTTCAACCCCGTTCAATTGTTAGATCGGACTTGGCCTAACGCCACATTATCTCGGCCACCGATCTGGCTCAGCACCGACCTCCGCGATGGCAACCAAGCACTGATTGAGCCGATGTCTGCAACCCAAAAATTGCAGATGTTCGAAATGCTCGTCAATCTAGGCTTTAAAGAAATTGAAGTGGCCTTTCCCTCGGCTTCTGAGACAGAGTTTGAATTCGTGCGCCGCCTCATTGAGCACAACCTGATTCCAGAAGATGTAACCATTCAGGTGTTAGTCCCCGCTAGAGCTGCATTAATTCGCCGCACGTTTGACGCACTACACGGTGCACCTCGAGCAATTGTGCACCTTTACAATGCCACTTCTCCAGTGTTTCGCCGCACTGTATTTGGCTTGGACACCACAGGCACAATAGAACTGGCCGTTGCCGCCGCACAGCTTTTCCAAACCTTAGCGCAAGAACATCCTCAAACGCAGTGGACCTTTCAGTATTCACCAGAAACCTTTACGGCAACAGAACTTCCCTTTGCCAAGGCTATCTGTGATGCAGTGCTAGACGTGTGGCAACCCACCCCCGACCATAAAGCGATCATTAATTTGCCTGCAACAGTAGAGGTCTCAACCCCTAACGGATTTGCCGATCAGGTGGAGTGGATGCATCGTCATTTGGCCCGTCGAGACAGTCTGATTTTAAGTGTTCATCCCCATAATGATCGCGGCTGTGGCATTGCAGCGGCTGAATTGGCACAAATGGCGGGTGCTGAGCGTGTTGAAGGGTGTCTGTTCGGCAATGGTGAACGCACAGGCAATGTAGACCTCGTGACCTTAGCCCTCAATTTATATACCCAAGGCATTCATCCAGGCTTGGATTTCTCTCACATCAATGCTGTAGCCCGTACCGTAGAGCAGTGCACACAGCTTCCCATTCATCCTCGCCATCCTTATGTGGGCGATTTGGTGTTTACTGCATTCTCTGGATCTCACCAAGATGCGATTAAGAAAGGACTGGCCACTCAAAGTTCCCAGGAGCAGTGGGAGGTGCCGTATCTGCCGCTCGATCCTGCCGATGTGGGCCGAACCTACGAGTCGATTATTCGGGTGAATAGCCAGTCTGGCAAAGGTGGGATGGCGTTTTTGCTAGAGCGCGACTATGGCTTGGTACTCCCGCGACGGTTACAGATCGAGTTTAGCCAACAGGTTCAGCGCGCAATGGATGCGCAAGAACGGGAGTTTTCTGCGGCAGATCTATGGAAATTGTTTACAGGGCACTATTGTCTGGCTACACCTTTGGCGTACTGTAGCTCCCACTTGTCAGAAACAGATGCTGCGGATCAGATGATTGCCTTATCTTTGATGTTGTCGGGTCAACCAGTAATGCTGCATGGGTATGGCAATGGCCCTATTGATGCTTTTTTGAAGGGGTTGGGTTTGCCGCTTCAGATCCATCACTATGAGGAGCGATCGCTAACGGGAGGCAGTGATGCCAAGGCGATCGCCCTGGTGGAACTAGAAGGCGCTGAATGGTCAGACACCGTTTTTGGGGCTGGCATTCACGCCAACATTGTCACGGCTTCTATATTGGCTACCATTAGTGCCATTAACCGCGCTGCAACCCTACGGGCGGATATCGAAGCACAACTTTATCAACGGTTTGCACTGGAGCGTTCTCCTTTACATACCCCTTAGACGACAGAAGCACAGGGGCTAGGTGCCAAGGGGGGCGATGGGTATCAAAGGCTCCATTCAATCAATAGGGAACTGGCAATATAAGACATTGCTTCAATTAACCCTGCCCCCACATTGGGGATAGATTGATTCACAATCTCGTCGGAAATTTTAACCCCCGGCACCAAGACCCAATCCGCAACCCATCGCACAACGGCCAATGCTGCAAGGCAAATGACGAGCACAACGATGTAGTCGCGAAAACTGTCCGACCAATTTTGAAACTCCGGCAAAAACGCAACGCGGACACTATTGCCTACCGCAATCAGCAGGCCAGCCATCGCTACGCCTGCTGCGGGGTTATTGCGCCGCCGAATTTCATGGAACACGTTGTAACGGGCGATCGCAGGGTAGGCAAAACTCGCCCCAACGAGCACTGCCATCCCAATGCCCCAGCAGGCCAACCCAACAAACCAACTTCCCCCTTCTCCAGCGAGGGCCGTACTGAGAATTAACCCATTGGCAATGTGCAGTCCTCCTTCTACAGCTGCTGCACCCAAGTTTTGTTCTTCCTGAATTTCACGAGCGGCGTCTAAATGTCTCAAAATCAGGCGATCGCCGACCCAAGCACCTACCAACATCAAAAGAATGGCAATGATGCCATAGCCTAACAAGTTCAGCACTTGGGATAGCGCAAGACGAGGGGCTTGGGTCAAAACGCCAGATAACGCAATCAGCAGTCCTAAGTAATACCCAACCAAGGCAGTGGCAGTGGCCACGTTGTCTCGTACAAACAGTTCGAGATTGAGGTTCACCACACGAAAGACCCGCTGGTACAGGAACTGCCCTAGCCAGAATAAGGCAAAGCCAACGCCTAAATCCGTTGCGACAACGCTCAGTCTGACCAATTGTTCAGTTGCAGTTAGGGCCATGGGTTGTTGCTCCTTTCGGCTGTAGTTGAGTGAGAATGCCAATTAAGGTATCGGCGAGGCGATCGTAAAAGTAGTAATCCTGTGCGCCAAGGGTCGTGACCACCTGCCCTCCAAATTGCTGCTTAAATCGGGAAAACCGCGCGTAGCTATGGTTTGGGTGGGTACTGAATCCATAAAAATCGTAGGAATGGCATCCTTTGGCTTTGGCACGTTGCATCGCTGCCCAATGCAACCCATAGCTTGCCATTGCACTAGGACAATGTTCGGTTCTACCACCATATAAGTAGGTCGCCTGCTTGCCCCAATACACAACCAAGATGGCTGCTAACACCTGGCCATTGCGTTGTGCAAACCCAATTTCCGCCATACCCTCAGGCATCAAGGTTTGACATAGATTAATAAAAAAGCCGTAGGGTTCAGCCCAAAATTGTTGCCGCTGGGCGGTTGCCCAAAACACATCATAAAAAACGGGCAGGTCAGACAACTCGGATGTAAAGCGGGTTTCTACCCCGTGTCGTTGGCTTACGCGGACGTTGTAACGTCCCTTGGGTTTCATGGCCTTGAGAATTGCGACCGGATCGGGTCGTAGATCTATCCACAGGGTTTCGACCGGAAGCGTATCAACAGGGGCACGGACAAACCCTTCTAGGTAAGGTGGGGTGGTTGACCAAAGGGGTTCAATGCGAACGGCGATCGCCCCAACTTGTTGTGCTAAAACTCGCAGGGCTGACAGCCATTGCGAAAGGGCTTCGGCTTCGTAGCCCTGAGGTAAGTAAGGCCCGCCCACGGCATTCAGTAAATGCACTTGAGCATTGTGCAAATAGCAATAGACAATGCAGCCACCCGCCAAACGCTCATCGAGAAAGAAGCCATAGCGAAAAGTACGATAGCCTTCTTTTTCTTTAAAGTCGGCCCAAGCCCAAGATTGCATAAAGCAACTGGCCTCACTGCGCTGAGTTAAGACATCCCAAGCAGGGCGATCTTGGGGCGTAAGCCATCGCAGGCACAGCACAGAAGCTGCACCTACAGCATGGGCAGAGTGGGCGAGTGGGTTAGGATTCATCATTGCGGTAGAGATTATGGAGCCATATTCCCCCAACAACCATCATCCAAAAACCTAGCCAGCCAAACGGACTGCCATCGGAATATGCATAACTGCCGTCGTCTCCTGGAGTGTAATACCCAGAACTGCCGCCACCATGAAAACTACCACCACCATGAAAACTGCTGGATGTTCCTTTGGCATACACAACATCCGGTGTGGCCAGGTTAGCGATCATTAAGGCCACCGTTAAAACGGCCACGAATTCAGCAGCATGGGTTGATAAACGCGTTAACGGCTGACCCGTGCGCAGTGATTCTGCCAACGCCTTGAGTTCTTGGCTAACTTTAGGGGGCAACTCCTGCGATCGCGCCAGAATCTGAGCCAACAACTGCTGAGGATCGATGGCAGCAATCAAAGATTTCCCATGCTCTAACCATTCACGGCTCATGGCGGGCACATGATGGGTATGGCGAACAGGGAGCAACGCTGCCGCTAGTTGCGAATCGTCAAGGTCTAAGGTGCCTTGGTTCAATTGCATCAGCCAATGCTGGGCGATCGCTTCAATTCGCAGCGCATCAATGGGCGACTGTTGCCCCGTTCCTGTTTCCTCTAGGGTCAGAAAATTAACCATTTCAGACGATGCCTCTGCACAATCCCTCAATGGCGGTGGGTTGAGCAGGTAATAAAACAAATGGGGGCAGGCCAGGGTATTGATGTTCAATCCGTGGCGATAGTGAGCCGTTGCCATCGGGAATTGAAAGGTTTCCAAGAGCTTGCTGAGCGTCAAGGCTTGTAGGGAATGAGGCAAGTGCAGATCGACCAGTTCTGTTGCCGTAATGGGTTCTGTTGCCGCGAGAAAAAAGCCCCAGTCGCCATACTCCAGCCTGCGAAAGGATGGGATAGAAACACGCATTGGCTTAGGCGATAAGCCAGCGGCAAATAGGGTTTGATATAAACACCAAAAGGCCGTGGGGGTTTTCTCAGGCGAAACGCCATTGAACGCCGCAATACCTGAGGGCACCAAGATCCGAGCAATTTGCGCGAACCATTCCTGGGAATGAACCGTTGTGTGATCCGGCTGTGTTGGGCAAGTGAAGTCTCCAATCACCACGTGGAAGCAGTGGTCTGGCAACTGCTGTACAAATTCGCATGCCTCTTGGATATGAACAGTAACCTGTTCGCTGCCTAAGTCTGCATCGGGAGTGGGCAATAAACTGCCCTGGTTATAAGGCACAAATTCCGTTCGAGCCAAGGCCACCACTTCTGGGTCGTAGTCCACAAGCGTGACATCACGCACCTGAGGAAAGCGCAGCACATCGCGGGCAGCCAATCCATCGCCACCACCGCAAATCAAAACCCGTAAGGGTGTATTGGGAAACCGCTGGATGGCGATCGCTAAGGCAGGGACGGTTAAGTATTCGTGGTATAGCGCTTCGTCGGCAGTATCAAATTGGAGATTGCCGTTGATATAAAAGGCGATGCCGTTGTCATGGCGTTCAACAAATAAGGAGGCAGACATTAACTACACCCCCGAAATCATTAAGAAAAAGCCGAGGATGGTTAAGGCCCAGGCCAACAGACGCTGCACATCCTTGGTCAGGAAGGGGCTAGATGGCTCAGCCGCAGGTGCAGCACTCCTCGGAGTTGCCCACGCTCGTAACGGTGCGATGTCCGCCGCCTTTTGAACGCTGGAAAAATCTTGGGGTTGAACTTCGCGGGTTGAATAGATGTGCAATTCACCATTTTCCCAGCACTCTAGGGCCAGGTTCCACAGATGAGGCTCGTCCCAGTAATCCCAAGTGATACGGTTCAAATCTTCTTCTTCCGATTGATAGCACCCTTCCGTTTGCGATTCAAAATGATAGGTGCGATTGAGGGCTTGCAAGGTGGGGTAAGGTGTGTGCCGAGCGTTCATCTGCGCTGGAATCTCGGTTAAAACATCGCGCTGTGTGGTGGGGTCGATGAGGGCCGGATGCAGCAGTTCTTCGGCCAGGTACCAGCGGCTGCCACGATCTGGGTTAGCAGAATCGGTTTCTCGCAGCAAATAATACTCTTTACAAGTGGTTGATTTAAGGAGCCACTCCTCCATTGCATAGCCATTGGGGTCTTGATAGGAACTCCAACTGCAAACCTCCCAACGCACCCCATAACAGGTGAGGCGATCGCCTTCCCTTAGGTCTTGCAAAGTGGTTTCATTCATGGGGTATCGTTACGCAACCATTGGCGAGGATGCACGAGCAATTGCGAATCACCAATAATGCAGCGTTAATCCGGCTTTAAATTGAGCCTGCTGCATTATTCTCTGCATGAAAGTGTACAGAAAATCGCTGGCTTGCGGTGAAGCAGACAAGAATTTTTACGGTATGACGTGCCCCGTAGCCATACCTGTGCTATCCCCAACAGAAACTCTAATGGCCGAGCTAACCTGATCCTCAAACATCATCGATACGTGTGCAGCACTTTGCGACCTTACCCTTGCCAGGACAGGTCGTTAGACCCAGCTTGATGGGTCGTATCAGAGTTTGGCTTGCGCTATAGACACGCAGCCTTGAGTATCCCAGGCTGATTCAGTGGACCTTCTAGACGCACACGTCCATTGGCATGTAAGTGGCGCAGGATTTTGTAAATCGTTTCGATGCGATCGCTCTCGCCCAAATGATCAGCAAGGTCAGTAAGGGCGATCGCCCCGTTTGCCCGCTTCAATTCAGCAAGGATCGCCTGCTGTAGCGCCAAGGTTGCCGCTGCGGCTTTCTTACCCGCTTCTACACCCGGTTGATGGTAGGCATTGACATTGACCAAGGAGGCATAAAAGCTGACGGTTCGTTCATACAGTGCAATTAATGCACCGACCATTTTGGCATTCACCGTCGGCAACGTAACCGTAATCGTATCGCGGCCTTTCTCGAACAGTGCTTCGCGGGTACCCAGCAAGAACCCCGCTAGATAATCCCCAGACGTGACATCGGGTTCAATCTCTATCGATGGCCCTTCGCGATCTTGGAGCACTTCAATAAAGGTGGCGAAGAAGTTGGGTAGACCTTCGCGTAACTGTTGTACATAGGCATGTTGGTCGGTCGAACCTTTGTTGCCATAAACCGCAATGCCCTGATTCACCACATTGCCATCGAGGTCTAGTTCCTTACCCAGCGATTCCATCACCAATTGCTGGAGATAACGGCTAAACAGCAGCAAACTATCCTTATAGGGCAATACCACCATGTCTTTCAGGCCCTTGCCATTACCGGAGGTATACCAGCTTAAGGCCAACAGCGCCGCAGGATTTTCCTTCAGTTTAGGGACACGAGTCGCCTCATCCATGATTCTGGCACCCTCCAGCATGTCACGGATGTCAATGCCTTGCAGGGCCGCAGGGACCAATCCCACCGCTGACATTTCCGAGGTGCGTCCTCCCACCCAATCGTGCATGGGGAACGATGCAAGCCAGCCTTGGGCCTTGGATTGTTGATCCAATTGGCTATCTACCCCAGTAATGGCGATCGCCTGTTGGGCAAAGTTGAGGTTGCGATCGCGAAATCGCTTTTGCACCTCTAACATGGCATTGCGGGGCTCGGGCGTACTGCCAGACTTGGAAATGACAATCACCAGCGTTGTCGCCAACCGATCCTGAATCCGAGTCAGCACCTTATCGATGCCCAGTGGATCAGAGTTGTCTAAAAAGTGAATATTGAGCGGCGACGACAGCGGCGCAAGGGCTTCGGCCACAAATTGGGGGCCTAAGGCAGACCCACCAATGCCAATGGACAAAACATCTGTAAATTTTGGCGCTAGGGGTGGATGAATTTTACCCGTATGTACATCCTGCGCAAAGGTTTCAATCTGCGTCAGGGTATCAACAATATCGGCCTTGAGTTCCGGTGTAGGCGCAAGTTCTGGCGCGCGGAGCCAATAGTGCCCCACCATTCGCTGCTCATCTGGGTTGGCGATCGCACCACCCTCTAGGGCAACCCGATCTGCAAAAGCACGGTCAAACTTCGGCATTAAGGCAGCAACATCTGCATCCGTAAAGCTCATGCGGCTGATGTCGAGATAAATCCCTAATCCATCATGATAGTAAAGCCAATCTTGATAACGTTGCCAGAGTTGCGCTGGATTCATTCTCAATCCTTCAATGCTCTCGTTTTTAAGCATATCCTTTTCCCAGTATCGCCCCTAAGGGCTATCTCTACACGGTTCACAGCGAACAAAAACGCGATTGATGCTCGACGCTATCATGAACCCAGGATCAAAGATGAGTGTAGATAGTTAGAACATTATGTGGCTCAGGGTGCAGTCCTTCATTATTGCCTGCTTTGCAGCGCTCTGTGGCTATGTTGCTGCTTACGTTCCCGCCTTACAACTACCTCTACCCCAAGCCCTGCATCGCTGGCATCCCTCTATCGCGTCTGCTCAGGCTACGCAACCGATAGCCATTCAAGGGGTCGGCTGGGTAGGAACTCGAACCCCTTACACCCAAGACACTGTTGCCTTTTTTCGCGATCTATTGCAATTGCCTGTAACCCATCAGGGAACGCATTTTACAGAATTCACCCTCGGCAGTGGCGAACGCTTAGCCGTTGTAGGCATGCACGCCCCAGATACGAGCTTTATGAAAGGCCCAATGCTAGAATTTCGGGTCAATGATGCCGCACAAGTGCGATCGCAGCTCGAAGCCGCAGGGGTTAAATTTATCGGCGACATTCACCGCGATGCACAATCGGGCTTTACCTGGACTGAATTTTGGGGCCCAGATGGCTATGCCTACGGCCTAACTGATGCACCACTCATTGGTGAAAACCATCGTTAACCTTAGTCACCAGGTCAGAGAAATTAGGACTTTCTACACCGCCTCTGCATTGTGCAGTTGCATTCCATCCGCGCCAAATCGCTGCTGCAAAAACACTATCAGTAACCGCAGCTTAGCCGAAAGATGACGATGCACTGGATAGACCGCCGAGAGGGTCAACTCAGCAGGGCAATGATCTGGCAACAGTATCTCCAGCCGCCCTGTTTTCAGCTCCGACTGCACCATAAACAGCGGCAACAGAGCAATGCCTAATCCTTGAATTGCAGCATCGCGTAGGACTTCGCCATTGTTGGAACACAGCACACTGCGAATGGGAATTGTTTCTTCTCCCTCCGGCCCAAGGAGAGTCCATTGATTGCCTGTGGCTAAATACCCATAGTGCAAACACGCATGGTGGCGCAGCTCTATCGGACTGTTAGGAGCACCATGCTTCAGACAATAGTCTGGCGATACACACAGCACCCGTGGTATCGCAGCAAGGGGCTGGGTGATCAAACTGGCTACAGGAGCAGGCTGAGCAATACGAATAGTGAGATCGTAGCCCTCGGCAATGGGGTCTACAAATCGATCTTCCAGTGTTAACTGCACTCGCAAATCGGGATATTGCAACATAAAGTCGGCGATCGCACCGCCCATATGCAACGTCCCAAAAGACATGGGTGCATTGACCTTCAGCATCCCTTGGGGGTTCTCCTGCAACAGTGCGACCGCACGCTCTGCTTCGTCTAGGTCTGCCAAAATCTGAACGCACCGCTCGTAAAACGCTTGCCCAGCATCGGTTGGGCTTACCCGACGCGTACTTCGGCGCAAAAGCTGTACGCCAAGTTCGGCTTCAAGCTGTATCACCAGCTTATTCACTGCCGCCCTCGTCACACCCATCTTACGGGCCGCCGCCGCAAATCCACTTGCATCTACAACCTGCACAAAAGCCTGTAGCCCCGCAAATCTATCCATTAATTGTCAACCAAATCAATACAATCCGTCTTAAAAATGGGTAATTGTATTTTAAATGAAAGGGTTCGATAATAGAGAAGTCGCAAACAGAACACTGACGCAACCGTGGAGGTAACCCTCATGCTGACCGTTCGTCCCGCCCAAGAACGCGGTATTGCCACCCTAGATTGGCTCGACAGTCGCCACACCTTTTCCTTTAGCCATTACTACGACCCGCGCCATATCAGCTTCGGCCCGTTGCGAGTGATCAACGAAGACATCATCCAACCCGCACGTGGATTTGGCACCCACGGCCACAAAGACATGGAAATTGTGACCTACGTGCTAGAAGGCGAGCTAGAGCACAAAGACAGCCTAGGGAA
>DATNQK010000206.1:0-3369 GCA_036704065.1 Stenomitos sp. | reverse complement strand
GACGCTGTTGCACCGCCCTTCTGCAACTGCAAAGGGGTGGGAACTCAGGCGAAGCTCTGCCGCCCATTTTTGAGAACTAGCGTACTCCTCAATAAGGGCTAACAAAACGCCAAGCGTCGATTGCATTGGCCAAGGTATTCTTTAACATTACCCTTAAGTGAAACCGCTTTAGATAGAAATAAGTAAATGATTTGGGTTGATTTGCTCCCCTTGAGACGGCATAGGTTGGGAACCGCTCATCTCTGGGATCACAACGCCCTAGAACCCTCTGATTCGAGAGGGTCAAGCTGAGAGTTCGCTTCATTTTTCCCGTGATGCTTATCTTTGCTGGCTCGGGCCTACCGGCACGTCATGGGCGAAACTTTCCTATTTTTCAAACCGAAGGGGCCAAATTCGCAGCCCCAGATTTGTTGATCTGTATTGACGTCTATCCCTCGATCTAAACTTTCCCCGGTGGTTTACGTGACCTCGACGAAGCTATCTAGGTCGGTTTGATGGCCATTTTTTGCAATCAAGCCAAGCATTGATTGCCGGCTTTGCCGCTACCGAAGAAGCGATCGCCATTGCGCTTAAAAATCCTTGAGGAATGGTCGCGGCGAACCAATTGCTCAACACAGATGGAGTAGAGAATGCTGAGTTTACGGGCTGCCCCGGTATAATGGAAGATCTTTAAGGGCGTAATTTTGAATATAAATCTGGTGTTCTTGATGGATGAGGCGATGTATACCTTGACGATAGGGTCGCCATAAATCGTAGTCGTTTAACCTCCATTGCTTTTAATCAGTGACACTTTGCAACGCACGTTTACTGACTCAAAGTGAGCAAAGGCCAAGTGATGTACACCATGCTGCGATCGCCATTGCTCAAGGGATTGGTCGACAAACTCCGTACTATCCATTGCAAGTTCAATTCCTTCAGAGCATTCAGCCCTCCTGAGCGCAACAACCGTACAATCTGTAGGTGTTGTGTTCAGGAGGGCTGAGGGACCCCTCTCTAGCTTCGCAAACAAGGACTGTTGAGCCCTATCGATGTTATGGCAAAGAGGACGCTTGTCGTTTGCCCATCCAGCGTTGTACGGCTCGATACTTGCGGAACGGGTACAGCATTTGCAGTACAAAAGAATCGGGCATTGTTTCGCCCTCTAGACCGAAGTTGGAAGGTTGTTTTCCCTTTGGCATATGAAACGTGCCAAAGATGAGATCGAAAATGGGAAACAGCCCAGAAAAATTTTTCCCATGCCCTTCTTTTTCGCGGGTATGGTGCCAGCGATGAAAAGCAGGACTTGCGAGTACATAGCGGAATGGCCCATAGGTCCAGCGAATATTGCCATGAATCATGGCTACATAGGCCGAGAGAAAAACAACATAGAATTCAACTGCTACAGGCGAAAGGCCCAACAATAACACTGGGGAAGCCTGAGCTGCTTTGGCAATTGCATCATTGACGGGGTGTAAGCGAACAGCCGTCAGCCAATCCATTTGTTCGCCACTGTGGTGGATGGCGTGGTAGTCCCACAGTTGTCGTGAATGGTTAAGGCGATGCACCCAGTACCCAAAAAAATCTCCTACAACAATTGCAATTAAGCCTTGCTGCCAGATTGGTAAATGGGATAACGGCCCATATCCTGTCAAAATATCATTCAGTGCTAAAGAGCGGCCCAGCAGCACATAGAGGGGTAGAAACAGTGCTGCAATGACCACGATATCTAGGATTTGAACGACCATTGGTGTAAAAAACCAATAAAAGGTGTCTAGCCAGACACCGCGTCTCAGCTTGGGCTGATTGCGAACGCTAGGAAACCGTTTTTCCAGAAAACCTATGACTACCGTCAAAACTACAAACAGTAAAAGGGTTCTTTGAAAACGTGATAAAAGTCCTGTGGCAAAACTTAATATAAGGGCTCCGTTAAAACTGTCCAGCAACATCTAGCACCACTCCCCAAAGTTTTGTCTATTACAACTTCGCAGACGATAGACAGACCTATACACGCAAAGGTTTGTAAAACAATAACACTCTACCAACAGATTTACTCTTCTTGCCCGATTGATGGCAACTTTCCTGTCAGACCTACCTATTTGGCTTGCGATTTGAGGTAGATGCAAGACAGCTAGGCGAAGCATCAGTTCCAGTGGTGACAATCTATATATCCTAGGAACCGCTAGGAAAGCTGTTAGCAGGGCAACCAGAATAGTCTTTGTTAGAGGAGAGAGATAGATTAAGTGTTTGCCTTGAAAGTTTTTATAGCACTATTGTTCCTGAGTTTTAAATTGCAGTGGTGTAATTGGGGCGTTTCGGTCTTTTTAATGTCAAAATCTCGAACTGGCTTTGAGGATGATGAAATTATATTCATGATTAAATTTATTGACAATTCTAAATTATGGAAAATGATTAATTTTGTATAAAAATTGATATTGAAGTTGAAAAATAGGGTGGCAGGAGTTAAGGATCGTTGATGGATCTACAAGTACAGAATATCAATTATAGAGCGATGTCATTAGAATATGATAACCCTATGGAAGTTGCAAGTCTGATTTATGAGTCAGCGCCGGAATTATTTAATTTGATGTTTAGCTCACAGGCAATCTCGTGTCTGGCTAAGTTAGTTCAACGCTCGTATAATCGGTTTAGCTCTCAATATATTAGAGTCGCAGAAATTGGTGACCAAATTGTGGGCATCATCACTTTTGTCCCTGCTGCTTACGTTAACGCTAATGCTGGTTATTTTGATATCCTGAATTTTGTTCAGAAATTTTGGTTAAGTCTCATTCAACGTTGCGTGCTCTCTCATGTAGTGCAGCAGGTTTACCCATCTGAAAGCTTTTATGTCGGGAATCTTGCAGTCGCTGCCGAGTATCGAAACCAGGGGATTGGTCGTCAGTTGCTTTCATGGTGTATAGCTGAAGCAGCTTGTACCTCCAGTCCTATTTTTATTAGTGTTGATTTGCGTAATATAAAAGCCAGAAGGCTTTATGAATCTTTAGGGTTTCGCATGGTGGGGATGAAAAGAATGCGCTTATTTGGAACTACAATTGGTTCATGCATTTTGTCAATATCTGAGAATTTGTGACAGCACAAACATCACAATGGCAGCTAGCCAAGCACCAATAGCAATGCTGAGAATGGCTATGTCAAAACTACCTGTGGCCGCCACAATAGATCCTGGAATTAAAGAGCCTCCTACCCCTCCTAGTAAGAGTGCTAAACCGTTATAAAGTCCTGTTCCTGCACCCACATGCTTTGCGGGTAGGATGCGCTGAACAATTGCATATTCTTGGGCACTATAGGCGCTTTGGCAAAATACTGAAATCGCAAAGAAGAGGATGAGAAGAGCGATGCTGCTTGAGATGGATGCCAAACAAACGGCTACCC
>DATNQK010000205.1:0-26577 GCA_036704065.1 Stenomitos sp. | reverse complement strand
TGTTGAAATCAATCTAGGCAATGACTTCAATATCAGCGTCGGCGAACGGCATTCTTCTTATGATGTGTTTTTCAAGCGCGATCGCTTTAGTGGTTGGCAATACTATGGTAGCTACAGAAGCAGCTATAAGGCTCAAGCGATTGTCTTCAGTCTTCAGGCTCAAGGGTTCCGTGCTTACTACGCCCAACGATAAAATCTTAAAAGATGCACATTTTGGTCGATGATCGCTACTGGGAAATTGTCGATCTGACCTGGTAAGGATGGATTGCAGTTCTTGTTGAGGATGGCTGTCCAACTCACTTCAGGGCACTCATTACGTTTCAAGATGTAACTGGTAATGACAAACGGGTTTCGGCTGGCGATCGCTTTGCATCCAACAGCGATGTCTCTTGGAACTGAAATTGAATCTGACTGTGACCTGAGCTGAAATACAACAGGCGATCACATCTATTAAAAATTCAGGGTAAACGTCTTGGACGGTTGCTTTAGAGCTTTATGGTGATTGGCCTACTGGTTTGTAGCAATCCTTTGATTTGGCTGGGAGGTTTGATACTGCAAAGATTTTCTACGCTCAGCGTATAATTCTGAACGATACAGGTACAGAAAACACACCTCTAACCTTCATCTATCCATTCGAGGAAGCGGAGAAATGACCAAGTCTCTGGCATGGAAAGTATTAGGCTGGCAATGGCTGCTTGCCTGTGTTGCGACTAAACTGCTAGAAATTTTCCTAGACGGAATTGCTGGCTGGCTTGGATCCACGACTGGAACGGTTGGGCATATAGGGGTTGTGTTCACTCTGATCGTTTTTAGATTGATCAGTGGAGCCTTGGGAGGAGTAGCTCAGTGGTTTGTGTTACGGTTATGGCTGCCTTCAATGCGAGGCTGGGTTCTAGCCACCAGTATTGGCAATGCGATCGCCTTTTTCATTAACAACCGACTGATCTCAGCAACCTTAATACCATCGCCTGCGGGAGTGATGGGTTCGTTTGCACCATCAGTATCTGTGTTGCCTCTGTTTGTGTTTGGCGGAATTTCTGGACTAATCTTCGGAGTTGCACAGTGGATAGTCCTACGAAACAAACTACCCCAGGCGTTCTTGTGGATACCTTTGAGTAGTATTGCAATGCTAGGAGAAGCCATCGGCATTGGGGCACTGCAAAGCGTTATGGGACCACAGGGAATTGAGGTGAGTGCCAGCGCTTTGAATCCCATATATTGGGTGATTGCAATGATAGGCGCTGCGATTTATGCCACCCTCACAGGTGGGTTTCTCGTCCATTTCCTGCGCCAAAAGAATTAGGGGAAGTGCAGATGAAGCAATTCCTCAAGATTTCAATTTTTACACTATTAGGTTTTGGGATTGCAGCATTGGCCTATGGGATCTGGCTAAGCTATCAAGACGATCAAATCTTGCAAGAAATTCAAGCGCAAGAAACAGCGATCGCCCGTTACCGGAAGGAAACCAAACAACATCCTCAAGATCCACAAGCTCAGTTAAAATTGGGCAACGCTGCCATGGCATTTTGGCAAAAACGCCAAAAAATCACTCGGCTTTCTCTAGAGAGTGGAGGTATGGCTGCCATGAATTGGATGATGGCCAATCCTCTCCAGGAAGCGGTCACAGCTTATCGGGCTGCCCTAAAACTCAATCCCCAATTGGCTGATGCTCAAATTGGACTGTGCCAAGCCATGCTTGAGCAAGATAAAAAAGATCAAGAAGCAACGGTCACTGCAACCTGTCGTCAGTCCACAGTCCTCAAACCTCAATCGGCAGATTCATATCTTGCCTTAGGCGTTGCACTGACTCGGCAAATGCAATGGGCAGAAGCAGAGGCGATGTTTCGCAAGTATCTGTCTTTAACGGATGATAAAGGCAATGCTTACTATCAACTCGGAAAAGCGCTCTTGGGGCAACAAAAATACGACGAGGCAATTGGCTCCTATCGCCAAGCCATTCAACTGAGTCCCAGGAGTAATCTCAGCTACGAGGGCTTAGGCGATGCGCTCAAAGCACAGGGCAAAACAGAGGAAGCAATTACTGCCTACCGGAATGGCTTAAACGTTGAGCCGAAATATCCCCCAATCCATATCAAACTGGGCGATCTCTTCATGCAGGAAAAACAGTTTGAGGAAGCCATTACGACCTATCGTCAATTCAGCGAAGTCTACCCAAACATAGCTTCCAGCTATGCAGGTTTAGGACGCGTCCGCACAGCACAACAAAAATGGGATGAGGCGATCGCAGCTTTCAACAAGGCCATTGAATTAGACGATCAAGATGCCTGGACTTACAAAGACCGAGGCGTAATGTATACCAAGCAAAATAAGTTGGATGCAGCGATCGCAGACTATAGCAAAGCCATTGCACTAGAACCGACCAACATTTTTAGCTTGATTGAACGGGGCATTGTCTATGCCCGTCAAGGTAAATCCAAATCTGCCATTAAAGATCTGAATCGGGCAGTTCAGCTTGAACCCAATTCTGTTACAGCCTTAAATGCATTGTGTTGGAATGGTAATTTAATGGGGCTTACAGCACAAGTTATCAGCGCTTGCGACAAAGTCGTTACCGTCGCCAAACCCCAAGAGAAAGATTTTTATCGTGATAGTCGGGGTTTAGCCAGAGCGATGGCTGGAGATCATCAAGGCGCTATTGCTGATTTTCAAGCATTTATTCGGTGGACATCATCGAATACTACCAAAGATGATTATGAGGTCAGCGATCTCCGAAAGCGTATTGCGAGGCGACAGGCCTGGATCCAATCCTTACAAAAACATCAAAACCCTTTTACGCCAGGCCTTCGTCAAGCGTTATTCAACGAATAAACCGATGGTAAATCGAACTTTTGAAGCATCAGACGAGCTATAAGCAGTAAGGGTCAGCGTCGCGAAGGTCTGCTCAAACAACTCTCAGTTGAAGATTGACTCCTTTCCAGAGGTGGATTCCAGTCGAACTTTCATATCAGCAAGTATCAGGATTTGATACCAAGTGGCAATCACCTCTGCCAACAATTCTGAATGCAATAGATAATGCTCAGCGGTGGTCTGCATCCTTGCTAAACTGACGCTGCTCTAGAAGCATAATATCTGTCATCGACTGATGCAACCAGTCTTGGATTGTGGGTTCCCATTCAAGAGCAAATTCAGTCATCAACCATGTGTCAACAATGGTCTGCGCCACTTGTGGCGTTGTGATGAATCCGCCTAGAGTCAGGATATTAGCGTTATTAATCGATCTTGATTTTTGGGCAGCGTAGGCTGTTTCGCAGACAGCGGCGTATACGCCAGGATGCTTGTTGGCAATAATCGACATTCCCATTCCAGTACCGCACACTAAAATACCTCGATCAGCTAGTCCTTGACCAACTTGTTGGGCGACCTCAGAGGCAATCTGGTAATAAGGAACTGATTCCTCTCGATTGCCAACGCCGAGATCTTCCACTTCAAAACCTTGTTTGCACAAATGCTCTCGCACTGACTCTTTGAGTTCAAAACCGTAGCCATCGGCTCCCACTAAAATCCGCATTTAGGAAACCTCTTAAATTGATACAACGACCATCAGTTTAGGACAATCGAGATCATGCTTTGCAAGCCTATTTCCCAATTTAGTAGGAGAGACTGGCCTAGAAAGATAAATTTACCAACACAGCCCTTTCATTGCCACCGTTGGCAACCTTCACCAGAATTTAAGGGAACCAAACTGGATTCATCTGGCGATCGCACTGTCTTCAATGCCGATTTCTCCTAGAACTGAACTCCATGCATCTCCAGAGGCCACAGACCTCAGCAACCAAACTAATACCCTTGACAGGATGGGCATTAGTTTGAAGCTCATTGGCCAATGTTGGATATCAGACTAGATCAAATTGTGCCTGAAACCCTTGCACTCATCCAGTAACGAATCAAGTTCTGCAGCAACTTTCCAGGGATTTCGACCGATGAGTGGGGCTGCAACAATTGCTTCGTAAGGATTTCTCCCAGTTTTCTTGACGGCGGAAATTGCTGATTGGCTAGAGAATCCGCGTCCAGCTACGAGCCATGCTGCCAAAACATGGCCTGTGCGCCCAATGCCACCGGAGCAATGCACAACCACCTTCTCATTTTGTTGGTTAGCAGTGGCTAAAAAAGGCAGAATCTGGCGAACAAAAATTTCGGGTTCCACAAAGGTGAAATCCTTGATCGGTGTCCAACAGACTTGATCGAGTCCAAAGACTTTTCGATAAGTAACCAGCAAATCTGAATAGCGAGTAAGCTGCGCTTCGGGCAATAAACAACAGATGCGCCGAATGCCTTGATTTTGCATGTACTCGATCCACTGACGCACTGATTCGTTTGCATATCCGGGTCGAGCAGCACCAAATACGATAAGTTCATGCTCAGAAGCTGCAGCGAATTTGTACATGCAGTATTTCGCAGATACTAGATGAACCGTCTTAAGGTTTCAGTTTTCATGTTAGATCAGGATTTGAAACTGAGATCGCATACCTTTTCAGCTGATTATGTTTTACTGGCATCATAAGCGTTACGCTTGCAACCGACGGTCGCAAGCCACTGGTATTAATAATGTCGAAATCGGCTTTTTCATGTTTTCAAAAAATAAGTAATATATTCAAACTGATTAGACTTAGAAAATTGGTTGGCGATGAAACAACCAAGCCATGTAAATCCTTGTTAAAACCCATAGAAAATCACATGTTAATCTGAACTTTGGTTGATACCTTTGACAACGTATAGTTATCCAAAAGGGTAAGCGCACCCGCAATCAGGTCTCATCAGATGTCAAAAAATCGTTGGATTGCTTTGTTCACGCTTGTGGCAACTCATGCAGTAGTCTTATTGCCTGGAACGCGCCTCACTGCTTCTGCCCAGCCAAACTTGCCTCGTCAGTTTGTTGGCTACCCGCTCATCGCCCAGTCCTCATCTACTTTGGTGGAAACGGTGGATCGGATTGCCCAAGCCATCACAGTGCGTATCTCTTCCTTAAGTAGTGGCTATGGTTCGGGCGTGTTGGTTGCAAAGCAAGGTTCAACCTATTTTGTTTTAACGGCTGAACATGTTGTACCAAAGCCTGATTCTTATACTATCTTGGCTCCAGATGGTAAAAGCTATCCGGTCATTGCCCAAAAGATTACAAAACTAGAAGGGATTGACTTAGCGCTTCTCCAATTCTCAAGTCCCCAGTCTTATCAAATTGCCACTTTAGCTAACTATTATGTGGGGCCTGAATCGCGTCCGCTTGCATTTCTCTCGGGATTTCCAGGTGCGAATGCAACTGCATCGCGTCAGCTCACTGTAGGAACAGTTTTCCCTAGCACTGCAACTTTGTTTGCTGCACAAAGTGCGTACTCAACTGCTAGCGGACGGGAGTTGGTTTACACTGCTTTTTCCCAACCTGGAATGAGTGGTGGGCCTATTTTGGATACCCAAGGCCGAGTGATTGGGATTCATAACGCTTCTGAAACTAAGCTAGAGGCCGATGCCACAACGGGAGAGGTGGTGCCGATTTATCTAGGGCGCAGTTTAGGTGTTCCCATCAGCACGTTTTTGGGTCGCGTTCCACAAAGGCAAGTAGACCCAACTTTGCTCAAGCTTGAAAATGACTTACCTCCATCGTTATCTCAAGCAACTCTAAGAGCGGTATTAGATGACCGTCTGCCTGCCCAGCCTTCTGGCAATGTTACCCCTTCAGAGTGGCTGGCTTACGGGAATCGTTTGTGGCGTCTGGGACACTTTAGAGATGCTCAACAGGCCCTTGAGCGTGCCTTACAACTGAAGCCAGATTTTTATCAGGCGCTTTATGTTAAGGGGCTTACGCTTCTGAGCCAAGACCAATTCTCTGAGGCGATCGCCGCTTTTGATGCAACCTTACAAATTGAACCTCGTTTCTATGAAGCGTTGCGCATGAAGGCACAAATGCTAGAACGGCTGAAGCGCTATTCTGAAGCACTAGCCACCATTGAGCAGGCGATTCAGATAGAACCGAAAGACCCACTGTTGTACTCGCTCAAGGGAGATTTTCTGTATCAGCTCCAGCAATATAACGCAGCAACCTCGGCCTATACCCAAGCACTAGACCTCAAGCCTGCTTACTATATCTACATGCAACGAGGGCGATCGCATTTTAGTGAGGGCAATTACCAACGGGCTTACAGTGACTACGATCAAGCCATTGCACAACAACCCAACGATTACTTTAGCTACATGGCTAGAGGAACCATGAATTCCATGCTGGGCAAGTCACAGGCAGCACTTGAGGATTTCCAGCAGGCACTTCAGTCTATTCCGACAGCTTCGCCCTACAAACCTATTCTGTACCTCAGTCGAGGGTTGGAATACTTCAGTAGGCGTAATCTGGAGGCTGCGATCGCCGATTGGACAATGGCACTCAATACCAGCATTCCCGGTAGCACTAGTCCAGAAATCATGGCCGAAATTTATACATCGCGGGCACTTGCCTATAGCCAATCTAAGGATTTACCAAAGGCGATCGCAGATATGGGCAAACTCATTGACCTGCAACCACGCAATGCAACGGCATTTTATAACCGTGGCGATTTTTATCTCCAAGCAGGTGATCCACAGCGGGCAATACTAGATCTCAACCAAGCGATTGCACTCCAACCTAATAATGCAGATGCAATTCAAACTCGGGGTGTTGCAAAGCAAGCCTTAAAAGACTTTGCTGGAGCTACAAACGATTTTAAGCAAGCCGTGGACTTATTGAACATTACAATTGCCAAAGCACCCAATAATATCAATACAGCCAATGCCTACATCCGTCGTGCCAATGCTCGATTAGGTTTGGGCAACAAACAGGGTGCAATTGAGGATATTCAAGTTGTTGCCCAGCTATTGCAGCAAGCAGGGATGACTCAAGGGGTGATGTATCAAACTGTCCAAAAAATGCTCACGCTTCTGCAACCCTAAGTCAGTGCTGACAGTACTTTAATGGGTCTTTAATATAGGCGATCATCTGCGTGTTCAGGTCCATGCTGCGCTGGATGATTGAATTGCTATGAAATCGTCATTGGAGTTTAACGACAGGAGCAGATGTGCGATCGCCAATTTCTAGGCAACGCACTCGTGACTCTAAGAGGGTATTTGAGAAGTCGGAAATTGCTCTTATCTCTTCATTCGCCCCCAGCCCCCTTATGGAGCCACTCAAGTTTCGCTTTTTGATACAGAACCTACAAAAATCCCCAAAAGGCATAAGGGGAAGGGCTTCAAATCTGAAACGGCTACTCCTAACTCTCATCCAGTCAAAATTTGCTGCTGCACTTATTGAAATTTAATAAAATTGATAGCCATAGCTTTTATTTTGAATATTCTTATTTGTAGGCATTGACAAGCATATATTCATTAATTAAACAATTGTGAATAAATGAGTTTTATGTGATCTATATCATAGTCAAATTATAAATATTTTTTTATTCTGCTCACAAGTTAATCTATTTATTGGTTTATGATCTTAGCTTTCATTTAATTTTTATGTTAAGAGACTGACTCCAGAAAAGTGTTTGGAATCTAGTCTTAAGCTAAATCCAAAACCGGAAAATAGAGAGACTTATTCTATCCCAGTGAATAAAGGTGAAACTTATGCATACCTTAACGGCTAAGATGGTAGGCTGCTTACTTCTGTCTAGTGCTTTACTAGCTACTAGTTCTGCCCTAGCAGCGCCTAAATCTGCCACTCAAAATGCCACGGGCAAAGCATTACCCACGACAGTTAGAGGCAAAGGTGTTCTTGCAGTGACCAAATTGCGGGGTACAGATGCACAAATTACTCGCACACCAGCGTTTATTCCCCTGTCTACTGCTACAACCACTATTGTTGTTCCAACCGGTAAAAGGGCGATTATCGACGCAAGCTTTACAGCCGAGTCTGCTTGCTATCCCATTAATGCTGCCCAACCTGTAGGGTATTGTTCAGTCAGAATTCTGTTAGATGGTGCTGAAATGGCTCCTGTTGTGGGAACTGATTTTGCGTTTGACAGTTCAAATGCTGGAAATCAAGGGCCTTTATCATGGGAAGCACATGCTATGGATCGTTCTTCCAGGGGAGCTGTTGGACAGGGCGTCCATACAGTTCAAGTGCAGTGGGGTGTTGTTGGTGGTGCCGCAGGCAACACAGAATTTCGGCTTGATGACTGGCATTTATTCGTAGATGCAGTTGAGGCCCCTTAGCAACTAAACATAGACACGGTAGTTATCTACCAAACGCTAGTTTAGAAGTAGAAAACAAGGAATTGAGATCTCAATATCTAAAAAGCAAAAAAATAAAAATTTTTGCTTGATTCAAATACTAATTAGCATGGACTACTCTAATAGGATGTTAGCCGCCCTTCAGCAATCGCTGGGTGTTGAGCTTCTACCCTGACGAGCATCCATGCTAATTCATGTTGATGGATTGATCGTTCAGTCTCTGACTATTTGTGCTTCGGTCACAGAGGGTAAACAGCTTACAATACTGCCACATCACAGTCAGCCATTTTAGGAGATTGCCGATGGCAGAGTTTAGCACTCGCCTACGTTGGTTGTTTCAGTCCCTTATTGACTTTATGCCCTACCTGTTGGCAGGACTGCTCTCTGGTGCCATCGTCTTAGCTTTGGGGGTTTTCATCGCCCGATTCTTTTTATGGAACTGGTTGCTGCCGTTTGAGGAGTCCTGCTTGCTAACCCTCAAAGGGTGGGCTAATCCAACTTTAGACCGTTGCATGATAGCCATAACTTGGCTGGCTCAGGGTGAAATTACTATCCCTATTCTCCTGCTGTTCGGAGGAATTTTAGTGTCTCGCAACGAGGCCATTGCAGCCTTAGTATTGGCGATCGCACTGGGCGGGTCATGGCTGCTGAATGGCATCTTCAAGTCTCTCTTTCGGCGCAACCGACCAGATTTGTGGGCATCTGCTAAGCGACCGATGGATTATAGCTATCCTAGTGGACATTCCATGAGTGCGATTTCTTTCTACGGCCTTTTGGCAGCTGACCTGACGCACTGTCTAAGTGTTCCTTTAAGTCTTACTGCGCCCTTGGCAACTGTCCTAACCTTAGGGGTAGGCTTTAGCCGAGTGTATTTGGGCATGCATTGGCCAACTGACGTGCTGAGTGGATGGATTGCTGGTGGTATCTGGCTGGGATCTTGTCTGTACGGACTGGTTCAGATTGGCGGAATTTAAATTGAACTGAGACCGATGAGCGATCAATAACAACGCTATCAGATTTACGTGAATACTACGCTCTCAGCACTTTCAGGTTGTGGAATCAAACTAAGGCTGCTGTTTTCAGCTGCAAACTTTGCTAACAGCTCAGGCGTAGGGACACAAATCCAGAGTGCTCTAGGAATCACTTCAACGATGACTGGAGTAGTGCCTAGACATTCACCATCTGCATGAACATCTAAAGGCGGGTAGCTTCTAATCTCAATCTGAGAAGCTTGGTAAGTTTTGAGCCGTTCATGGGGCAGTCGCTCCCCTTGCATGGCAGTAAAGAAGTGACGCAGGTGATCCACTTTAGAGGGGTTATCGATATAGATCACATCTAGCTTGCCATCATTCATTTTTGCCTCAGGCGCTAGGGCAAACTCGACCCCATAGCGAGGACTGTTACAGATGTTGACCTGTAAGGTACGTAGACGTCGCATCCGCCTACCGTCGAAACGCAATACCAAACGATGTGGCCTAAACTGTAAAAAAGTTTTGACTCCTGAGAAGAAACTTTTGAGGGCAACAAGATAATTTTTCTTAATGCCTTCTTTCACTTCATCTCCACAAGGAAAGAGCGAAGCTTCAAGCCCTACGCCCACCACTTCCATAAAGTAATGATTGTTCGCTTTACCCATATCAAAGCGATCATGCTCTCCCTCTGCCAAGATCTGAATGGCTTGGGTTAAATTGTTAGGAATATTCAAGCTGGCTGCAATGTTATTGCGCGTTCCCAAAGGGATAATCCCTAGCACAGTTTGGGTATGTACTAACCCCCGCGAGACAGCTTCTATCGTGCCATCACCTCCGGCTGCAATCACAAGCTTAGCTCCTGCTTTAGCAGCGGCGGCAGCAAGACCCTCTCCATCCTCTTCCGGTGTGGTTGAGCAGATTTCAGCTTGTATCCCTTGATTTTGCAAGGCAACTGCAAGATCTGTTATCAACTCAGGATTCTCAATTGGACCAGAGGTGGGATTGACGATGAGTCGGATATTCATCTCTGGTATTTCCCTAGCTGTTTAAAGTTGAAGTCTAGATAAGGGCCTAGCGCTAAACCTTTCTCAGGTCTACCTGCTGATCAGAGGTCTACTATCTATTGTTACATTCAATTCATGAGCCGACAGGACTCGACTGGTAAGCCATCGCTGTCGGTTTCGTTTTACTTCTCTATTTCTGGTTTTGTCTGTAATTTTTTTTGAGACACATCTATCGATTTTACCTATGCATAGAAGCCGTTTTGCTTTATCAGCGACGATGAATCTATAAGCATCATAGCCAATAGCAGCTTTGTAGCAGTGTAGGCTTCGATACGTAAACTAAAAGTTTGAGGCTCATCCATCAGCATGAATTGCACGTTGACGAACTCGTCTATGCCTTCTGGGTTTATGAATCACTGCCTCATACTGTGGGCACAAAATTAATGAAGTGTTGGTCTCTAGAGACAACCGATAATAGATGCACTTAAGGTATGGTGAAGCCATGAATTGGATAATTGTCATCAGATTGCTTGAGAACAGATTCTGCTCTTTTCATGAACCCGTTTCCATTCTGCCTCTCTCTAAAGGCCGATAAATGTAGCTTAAGAAGCACATAGAATTTTTGAATATAAAGTTTTGTATCATAGCTATTAGAGAATTTTGTCTCTTAAGGTTGAGTGTATGAGCCCGTCTTCCAAGAAGTTTAAAGAGATACAGGGACAGATAGGGGCATTCATAGGGGTTGTTGCCTTACCTATGCTGACAATTTCTGGGTGTAGCTTAACGCCTAAGCAGGACGTAGCAGATGCTCAATCTAGAAGGGGTGGTGAGAGTTCCCAGCTAGGTCCAGCTTCTGTAGATGTAAAGGTTGCTCAGATCGGTACGGTGCAAACCCCGTTGGAGTATGTAGGCACGACCCAACCCTATCGCCAAGTTTCTTTACGAGCCCAGGTGGAAGGACAGCTTTTACAGTTGAACGCATATGTGGGTGATGCGGTAGGTCAGGGGCAAGTGCTGGCTCAAATTGACGATAAGGTTTTGACAACAGCGGTGATAGAGGCTGGTGCAGAACTTGCAGCGCTCGAATCTGAAGTGGCTCAAGCACGGGCGCAAGTAAGCGAAGCGCTACGTCAGGTTGAATCGTCACGCCTACAGTTTCAACAAGCTCAGGCTGACCTTGTGCGTTTTGAAAAGCTGTATCGCGCAGGGGCGATCGCTCAACAGCAGGTGGAGCAAACCCGTACGGCTGCTGGAACAGCACAACAAGCCCTGAATGCAGCCCAATCCGTAGTCCGTACACGTCAACAGGCTGTACAAGCAGCCCAACGTAGGGTAGCCGCACAACAGGCTGTGATTGCTCGTGAACAACAGCGCCAGTCCTATACGATGCTCCAGTCTCCTGTGAATGGCGTGGTGCTAGAGCGGATTTCAGAGCCTGGAAATCTTGCCCAAGTAGGAAGCGAAATTCTGAAGTTGGGAGACTTTAGCCAAATTAAAGTTTCTGTACAAGTCTCGGAGCTAGAACTCAATACCATTCGGGTCGGTCAGCCTGTTCAGGTGAAACTGGATGCATTTCCTAAATTGCCTTTACGGGGACAGGTTACTCGAATTTCTCCGATTGCAGATACCACAGCGCGTTTAGTGCCCATTGAAGTAACCATTCCAAATTCAGGTGGGCGCATTGGTGGCGGGTTGCTGGCACGGGTTAGCTTTACTCAACCGACTGACCAAGTGGTTGTGGTGCCCGAAAATGCGTTGCAGGTCAACAAGAAACGCGGTGGCCCTTCCGCTGGAGGCAGTGCTGCACCTTCAGATCAGGCTCCCCGTCGCAACGAAACGCTTTTTGTTCTGCAAGGCTCGGATACACAAGTCGCAAATACTCAAGCGAAGGTTATGGCCCGCAGTGTAACCCTCGGCGATCGCCAAGATGGACAGGTTGAAGTCTTGGCAGGGTTAGCACCTGGCGATCGCTTTGTGGTGCGCAGTAGCAAGCCCTTAAAATCTGGCGATCCAGTAAAGCTGAGCATTTTATCTGAATCAACACCATCGAAGCCGTCTGCACCCTAAAAGGGTGTATTGGAGCGATCCACTGACCTACATCATGCCTTCCCTTCCTCCTCATACCCTATGACATCCTCTACTAAACCCACGGGCTTCAGTTTGAGTGCCATTGCAATTCGCCGTCACATCGGAACCTTGATGTTGACCTTGGCGGTAATTATCATTGGTGCGTTTTTTATCAGTAGCCTTCAAGTGGATCTGTTGCCTTCAATTACCTATCCCCGGATTGGGATTCGGGTGAACGCGCCTGGGTTATCGCCTGATGTAGCAGTAGACGAAGTTACAAAACCCTTAGAGGAAGCACTATCCGCAACAGAAGGGGTGGTGCAGGTGTATTCCCAAACCCGAGAAGGGCAAATTAGTTTAGATTTATTTTTCGAGCCTGGTGGCAATATTGACCAAGCCTTAAACGATGCTACCGCGACCTTTAACCGTTCCCGAAATCAGCTACCTGACACGATTGAGGAACCGCGTCTATTTAAGGTAGACCCCTCTCAATTGCCGGTTTATGAATTTGCCCTTACCTCTTCAACGTTGCAAAGTTCCGATCTGCGTGTGTTTGCAGAGGAGGAACTCGCTCGCGAACTAGGCGTTGTGTCTGGGGTGGCGGCGGTCGATATTACAGGTGGCGTGGAGGAAGAAGTTCGAGTGCTGGTCGATCTAGATCGGTTGCAAGCTCAGGGTGTGGGCTTAAATGCTGTATTAGAGGAACTCAGCGCCACAAATCAGGATGTGTCTGGGGGGCGGATTCTGGGGCAAAATTCTGAACCCTTAACGCGAGCGATTGGACGCTTTCAAGATGCGGCTGAAATTGAAAATCTTTCCTTTGAGGCGGCAAGTGGCGTATCAAGTACAACAGAGCCTGCTCAAAGTTCTCAGGCGCGTAGGGTGTACCTGCGTGACTTTGCTCGGGTTCTCGATGGGACACAGCAGCAGCGAGTCTTTGTAACCTTAAATGGGCAGCCTGCAGTTAAGGTAAGCATTCAAAAGCAGCCCGATGCCAATACGATTGCGGTTGTAGATGCGGTTAAAAAGCGGGTTGAGCAATTGCGTCAGGGTCAAGTTGTGCCTCCAACCATGCAGATTCTTCCTACATTAGATGAGTCTGTCTTTATCCAGAATGCTGTTTCTAATGTGGCCAGTTCAGGTTTAGTAGGAACTGCTCTTGCGGCGATCGCTGTCCTGTTGTTTCTGGGCTCGGTGCGACAAACGCTGATTATTGTGATCTCCATTCCACTGGCGACCCTAGCCGCCATTATTTTAATGGGTGTGTTTGGTTTATCGCTGAACGTCTTTAGTCTCGGTGGGTTAGCGCTAGGCGTTGGGATTGTGGTCGATAACTCGATTGTGATGTTAGAGGCGATCGCAGAGGGAGCAAATATGACTCCTGGTCGAGATGTCAAAACTTCATTAAGTCGTAGAGGGTTAATCCAACGGTCTATTGAGAGCAGTCAAGAAGTCGAGTCAGCTTTGGTGGCCTCTACCAGCACCAACTTGGTTGCAGTTTTACCCTTCCTGCTGATTGGGGGATTCATTTCCCTGCTGTTTAACGAACTGATTTTAACCATCAGTTTTTCTGTCGCAGCTTCGATTTTAATTGCCGTAACGGTAGTACCCATGATGGCCTCGCGGCTATTAGCCATACGATGGTCTAGCAATATAGGACGTCTTTGGGTATTACAAGCGTTTAACCGTCAGTTTGAGGCTTCTACCTTAGGCTATAGAGGACTTTTAGAAACTGTTCTAGAAAAACGGTGGGTTGTTAGCGGTCTGATCATTCTATTTTTTAGTATTAGTAGTGTGTGGATGATTGGCCAGATTCCCCAAGAAATTTTGCCACGCATCAATACAGGACAAGCAAACCTGAACGCTCAGTTTCCGCCAGGCACCCCTCTAGAAGTCAATCGAAAAGTGATGGCTGCCACCGATAAATTGCTTCTAGAGCAACCTGAAACCGAGTATGTATTTACTACCGTCGGTGGTTCGCTTTTTGGAAACAGCACAACTGAGAATCCATTGCGGAGTTCCAGTACCATTACTCTGAAGACTGGAACTGATGTTGAAGCCTTTGTCGAGAAAATGCAGAAAGCCTTTCGACGTTTGAACTTGGTAGACATTCGCTTGCGAATGAACCCCGGTCAAGTCAGGGGCCTGATTTTGAACAACTCTCCAGTGCGGGGTGCAGAAGTAGATGTTATGTTGCAAGGAGCAGACAGCCAAGTATTAGAAACTGCTGGGCGAGAGGTTTTGCAAGCCTTAGAGCAACAGGCTACCCTCACCAGCTTTCGACCTGATGCAGATGCTCGACAGCCAGAAATTCAGATCTTTCCAGACCGAGAGCGTCTGACTGCACTGAACCTGAATACAAATTCTATTGGGGAAACATTAGAAACCGCAATTCAAGGGACAGTTCCAACTCAGATTCAGCGCGGGAACCGGTTAGTAGATGTACGTGTGGAATTAGAGGAAGCTTCAATTCAACGTCCTTCCCAACTCGAACGGTTACCGTTATTTGTAGAGGGGAACCGCCAAGTGCGTCTTGGCGAAGTGGCTAGAATTGAGCCAGGGCAAGCCCCTGGACAAATTCAACGGATTAACCAACGGCAGGTTTTTTTAATTGCCGGAAACTTAAACGAAGGTGCCAACCTAGGCGACGCACTGGCTGAGGTTGATAAAGTCCTAAGCACCGTCGAGTTACCGCAGGGTGTTAGTTTACTGCCAAGCTCAGCAGCCCAAAGCAACCAACAGCTTCAGGCTACGCTTCCAGTCCTGGGAGGCTTAGCCGCATTTATGGTCTTTGTAGTGATGGCAGTGCAATACAATTCCCTAATCGATCCGCTGGTGATTATGTTCACCATTCCTTTAGCGTTAACGGGAGGCCTATTTGGGCTCTATATTACCCAAACCGCTGTAGGGGCAACAGTGATTGTGGGAGCTGTACTCTTAGTAGGGATTGTGGTCAATAACGCCATTATCATGATTGAACTTGCGAATCAAATCCGAGTTCAAGAGGAATGCAGCCGTTACTTGGCGATTTTGAAAGCTGCACCACAACGGCTCCGACCAATTTTGATGACAACGATTACCACAGTGTTAGGTATGTTTCCGCTAGCCTTGGGGGCAGGTCAAGGAGGCGAATTTTTACAACCTTTAGGCGTAGTTGTTTTTTCTGGACTTTCTTTAGCGACGATATTGACTTTGTTTGTAATCCCTTGTTTTTATGTACTGATTTATGATTTGTTAGATGTGCTTCTTCGTTATAGTAAGTCTTCTCTAAGTGAAGATAGAACATAAGCGGCGTATGTATTGCTTCGTGTCTATTCTTCGCTACTCCTAGAGTTTGTCACAGACTCAGCAGTACATAGAAAAGGTTTTTCGTCACAACAAAATTCCTAATAACACCTAATTTGCAAACATTTATGGGGTGACAATTGTTGCTATATTTTTATTGGTAAGATTGAGTAAAATTTATCTGTTTAACGCATTAAAGGGCTGAAACTGAAGTTTCAGCCCCTTGTAGTTCTAGTGCGTAGAAGCAGCTATAATACCCTATTAATCTGAGGTTTCATTCCCTTCCTATCGTTACTAGGAGAGGGATCAAAGAGAGCAACTGCATCTAATGTGCTAGGTGACTTATCGATGGCTAACTTTTGTGCTAACTTACCACGAGCAGAATTTCTGCATCGCAGGATTTGTGCAGTATCACTTCTAAGCAGAACCAGGCTCACTGAGCTTCCGATGCTGTTCTGCATTGACTGTATCGGGTAAGACTTTGCTGACATTGGCCTGCAATTTTGTTTTGAGTGAGCCTGCCACAATATCATCTTTACCAGCCATTAAAGCCTCAAATCCCTGTTTCGCAACCTCAGCAGGGTCATCCTTCTGGTCTGTACCCACTTTGGTATCGTCCATACCTGCACGATGGAAGAAGTTCGTGTCCGTCGCACCTGGCATGAGCGCGGTGACAGTAACATCGGTATCTTTCAATTCGTTGCGCAGTCCTTCTGCAAAGGAATGAATAAAAGTTTTAGATGCTGCATATACCGCTTCAAAGGGACCAGGCATCAGGGCAGCGATCGACGACGTGAACAGCACTTTTCCTCTGCCACGGTCTACCATATCCTTCACAACACGTTTGGCTAGATGAACCGTTGAGACAACGTTGAGCTCAATTAGATTCAGTTCTTCCTGCAAGTCAGTTTCAACGAATGGCCCGCCAACTCCAACCCCAGCATTAATGGCGATCGCTTCTACAGGTCGATTGGTCTCCTTGATTTGGCGATATAGTGTCTCAACGCCATCATACGTGGCCAGATCAGCCTGAACAGTTTCGACGTTAGCTCCCATTCCATTAAAGGTTTGAGCTGCGTCATTAATGCTCGAATTTGTAGACGTCACTACCAGATCAAAGCCGTTTTGAGCAAACTGTTTGGCAAGCTCGTACCCGATGCCACTGGACGCACCTGTTACCACAGCTAGCGGTCGGGTTAATGAAGAATTCATGTCTGATACTCCTTAATTTGTATATTATTCATGGTTCAGGTTGATCAAGTGAGTGACTGTTAACGAATACTGCCTTGTTTTTCCGCTGAGCACTCAATCTTAGGTTTGAGCGACGTGTTTAAGACTTGCTGTCGTACCAAAGAACTTGCAAATCATCCTGGGTAAGGTTTGTTACTCAACTTGATCTCCTGCTGTAAGCAGGGTCTGCGCTCCTTTCCTTGCTCTCGGTTGTTCTAAGTCAACCCAAGGTGTTTACCTTCGTAGGGATAACTGTTTCATGCTAATGAGGCGCACAGCTCTACCCCTCTTACTAATGAAAGGTTTTGGTAAATGCTGGTCTTACCAGAGGGCAGATCAAGGTAGTTGCTCGATTGTTGTAAGTCGTTTGATACGCTCCTCGTCATTATTTCCCTTCGGCCTATGCCAAACCCCTCTACCTTGTTTGCTTGAAGAGTTGTAAAGAAGCATTAGGAGCGATCGCCTAAGGATTCTAGAGACCGTGGTGTTCCAGCACTGCGATCGCCTTCCTCTACGCAGACTAGCCCCTAAGTTTCCTGCGTCAATCGGTCTAGAGGCTTGTACTGCCTTTGCGCTGGGATGCATTCAGCAATTGATTAATCGTCGTAACTAAGTGTTTTAATGACACCGGCTTTGTCAAATACTCATCTGCCCCTGCTGCGAGACACCGATCCCGATCCTCTGCCATCGCCAACGCTGTCAACGCAATTATTGGCAAATTAACCAGACGCTGATCTTGTCGAATACATTCAATAGCCTCTAACCCATCAACTCCCGGCATTTGGATATCCATCAAAATCACATCCGGATGTTGGTCTTTGGCGGCGGCGATCGCAGCGGCCCCATCTGCCACCACCAATAGCCGAAACCCCTTGGCGAGCAAGTAGTCTCTAATTGATATCACATTCGCTTCATTATCTTCTGCCAGCAATACCAGAGGGGCATCAGCCTTAGATTTCAACGGCTCCGTTGTTTCTAGGGACAGTAGATTATATGCCACCTCAGGCTTCAATGAAGAGAGTTCTGGAACTAAACAAGTGTGTGGCAATCGGACGGTAAAGCAAGCCCCTTGCCCTAGTTTGCTGGAGAGACTGACGGAACCGCCATGGAGTTCGGCAATCTGTTTAACCAAGGTTAAACCTAACCCTGTACCTTCATAATGACGGTTAAGTTTGCTGTCAACTTGGATAAACGGTTGGAATAACTTACTTTGAGCTGATTCGGGAATACCAATCCCTGTATCGCTGATAGAAAAACAAAGCTCCTTCTCTTCCAAAAACAACTGATTTTGCGGTGATTGAGACATCTCAGTTAAATTGGGTGCCGCTAAGGGTTCTAGATGCACTTTCAAAGAGACGTGACCACCAGCGGGCGTAAATTTGACAGCATTCGTCAACAGATTAATCAGCAGCTGACGCATCCGCAGTTCGTCAACCAGAATGTGTTCGAGATCGATCTGTGAAATTGTTTCCAGTTGAATTTGCTTTTGCAACGCCTGCTGTTGTACAAACATGAAACTCGAACGACACAAAGCAGCAATCGATACTTTGGAAACATCTAGTTTTAGATGACCGGCTTCGATCTTGGAAACATCCAAAATATCGTTAATCAAAGCCAACAGGTGTTCGCCACTGTTGGCGATCATCGCAATCGACTTTTGCTGACGCTCATTCACTGGGCCTAAAATGTTATCGAGTAGTGCTTCAGAAAGACCCAAAATGGCATTCAGCGGTGTCCGCAATTCATGACTCATATTGGCCAGAAATTCGCTTTTGGCCTGGTTTGCGTATTCTGCTTGGCTTTTAGCCTCCGCAAGTTCAATGGTGCGATCCACAACCCGTTGTTCTAGAGTTTCTCTATCGCGCTTTAATTGCTCCGACATAACATTAAATGTTTGGGCAAGAACCCCAACTTCGTTGTTCACAATAATGGGTACCTGCTGATCTAAATCTCCCTGCGCTAATCGTTCAGCTGCTTGACTAATTTTGAGAATTGGCTTTGTAATTTGTCGAGACAGCAAATAAATGGCTAGCATTAAAAAAACAGATGCTAAAAGGCCCCATAGTAAAATAATGAAAACCACCTGATCGACAGGCGCAAAGGCTTCTGCCTGGCTCATTTCGGCAATGAAACCCAGATTATATTTTGGCAACCAACGATAGACCCCTATCACAGGGACACCATACTGGTTACGATACAAACCCACACCATCCTGATGAGCAATCACCCGATCAATAGCTTCACTATGGAAGCGTTTCTCTGCTAATACTCTAGTAGCATTAGGTGAGTCTTTCGCTGACGTGCTAAGGAAAATAATAGGATTTAGATTCGATTCTCCTACTAAATAAATATTCTGAGTTGAAGATTGCTGAGTACTCTCTAATAACAGATTGCGAAGTTCTACAAGATTTAAGTCGATCACTAGTGCACCCATTTGAACTCCCGAAAAATCCTTTAAGGGAGTGGCGATCGTCATTGCAGTTTGGCGATCAGAATTTAAGTAAAAATTGGGTGTGACTGAGTCTAAGTTTTGGGGAACCAGATAAGTGACTGGGTATCCTAGAGCTGAATACAATTTTTCTTGATTGATATTGGTTAAGCAAAAGACCAAAAAACCACTATTTTCCGTAATAATAATGTTGCGAAGGTTAGGTTTGACTGCTGAAGTTTGAGTTAAATATTGTCTCAGCTGACCATAAGTCTTTTTTTTATCCAGAGGATTTTGTTTTTGGAGCAGTTTGGGCACCGCTGTTCTGATTTCAGTTTGTTGTGCCAGGAACAAGGCATCACGCAATTGATTATTAACCCAGTGCTCTAAAGATTTCGTCTTAAAATCAATAGAACTATTTAAACGATTTTCAATATCTTTCTGCAGACTGTGGCGGGAATAGAAGTAAACACTGGTTGCAGCAAAAGCAATAGCCGCGCAGGAAATAACTGAAAATCGACCAACAAGTTGGGCCAATAAGCTGTGACGCTGCCAAAATCTCATACGTACTTCTCCAGTTCTTCCCAAATCGTATTGATTTGTGCAATTCCCCAATCAGCAGCTTGAGTAGGTGAGGTGTTGGCTTGAATGGTTTGGTGAAGGATTTGAGCCCACAATTGTTTGGTATAAATTTGACTTAAAAGCAAGGATACTTCAGGTGCTTCAGACAACCGAGGCTGATGGTACATGCCTAGGGCAGCAGCCAAATGGGGATCGGATGCATCTTGCCATAGCGGATCATTTAATAGTTCTGGCATTGTCGGTAAAATCCGACCATTGAAGCCACTCACAAGTCGCTTGATATTATTCGGTTTTAACAAATAACTGAGAAAGTCTAAGACTTGTTTGGGATGACGGCTGTGTTTAGGTGCCAGAATTTGATTAATCGTTCTAACCCCGTACATAGGGGTACCGTCTATTTTGTTTGGATAAGTTGCTAAGGTGCCAATCTCTTGATAGCGCTGGGCAGCATTTTGATTATACTGATTATTTTCTAATTTTTGCGATCGCGGAATTGACAGGGTCATGTTGAGCGTCATTAGGACGCGATGGTTCAGAAAAGCAATGTTATTCCCTGAGCCTGACCATTCCAGAGCTTCAGGAGGAATATAACCCTTAAGGTAAAAGTCAGTTAATTCGGTAATGACATCGATGAACCGCTGTCGGTTTCGAGGCTCAGAAATCACCAACCCCTTACGAGGAGTCATAATCGTGACATTCTGAGCTTCTAACAACATTTGAAAGGCAGCTGAAGTGTCGAAACCATTGGCCGAAAGACACAACCCTAAACCATGCATACTGTGATGGTGTTGCGACTTCAAACGGGTATGAGCTGTTTGCCAAAATTGCCAAAATTGATTCCATTCTTTGGGGATATCGCTTTCATCGTATCCAATCTCTGCTAGGGAGTCTTTCCAATAATGGATGTAGGCATCTGATAGACCAATGGGCAACGCATAGTAACTATTATTATTACCCACTAGATTACGATATATAACTTTTGATAGAGCATCAGCTTTAAATCTGGATTCAATTGGCTTGATAACATCAGACAAATCAAGCAATTTATCTTGCCATGCCAGAATGGGTGCAATACTTGAATTAAATTTAACTGAAAATATAATATCAGGAATTATTGCATTTTTAGATTTACTTAAAACTTGAAATAATGATTGTTCAATAAATTCATCAGAAACCAGCTTTAAGTTAACTTTTTTACGAGATAAATGCTGCCATTCCTGAACCAATTCAATAATGCCTTTACTTTCTTCAGGCAGATATCCACGCTCCCACAAAATCAGAAGTTCAGTATTTTTTAACGTAGACTGATAGTGTAAATTAGGTTCATTTGAACTACTACATCCCTTTAGAAAAGCTAAAAGGCTTAGAAAAGATAACTTTTGAAATTTTCTTCTAGTAAGCATTTAGTCTCCAAAGGTGAAATAAACTGCCTGGCTCCCTCTGCTAGCCTACTGTCACAAAACGATTTTAAACTGCTGTCATTTTTTTTAATTATTAGTCAATATAAGATGCTTTGACTGGCAATTTTAATCACTCCTAAAACAAGGACTATTTAAAATTTACATAGTTAATCTCCTTACGACCATTTCTAAGCTATAGTATCGACCAACAAATTTCGACATCATCACCCCATCGCAAGTATCGGAGGGGTCGAACAATCTTAAATCCATAAGTCGGATGCTCTCTTTACATCATAATCTCATGAGAGATGCACCTAGATAGGTTCAAAAGCGCTAAAAAGCCATATTTAAAACAAATTTCAGCGATTTTTAAAAAAAATCATTGTTGAAGTGAATTTGAGGCAGAGATTTTTTCTTTGCGCTAACTGCAAAACCACACTGGCATTGCCATTTACCTCTCTATACAACTAGAAATGCATAGGTTCAACATAGCAATATGGATCCATAGCATTTCTTCAGTAGACATAGTTTCTATGAAAATAAAATCGTTTAGGCTTGGGAAACCTAAAAACCGATGATAATTCCCTTCCACCGAAGATGTTCTAAGGACGAATCAGACAATATGAGAGGCTTAGTCGGGCAATTGTACATGTAAAATGTACAATCCTAAGACTCAACGTAAAATTTTAGTTCTCTCGTTGTTCAGCAAGGTATTCCATCTCTTTTAGAACATTGATTGTCAAAAATATATGGGTTAGCTTAGAGAATCTTAACAAGCATAAATGCCATACACCAAAGTCGAGGTGCATATGCACAGATATTTACAATTATATATACATACTATTTATACATAGTTGTTCTCAAGATGGGGAAGAACTATTCTATTTTTTTTCATAAAAAGTTTTTTACAAAGATGCTATTGCTGTAACGCTTGTCCACAGGGCTTTGAAATCCAGTTTTCATTCTCTCAGAAAGCCCTTTGATCGTTAGACAATCGAACCCACTGAGAGGGGGATTGTTTTGCCTCTGTGGGTTCGATTGCCTAGCTCAAGCTCAAAGAAAGTCTTCTTAACGGAAAAGTAAACGGTTTGGAGAACCTGTTCCGATACTCGTTAGTACACTTTTGGTTGATTGCTTAATTAGTGCTTGTGAAACCGCTGCAGGCGTAGCAGTTGGGTAGCGTTGCAAATAGAGCGCAGCCGCTCCTGCAACGTGAGGCGAAGCCATAGAGGTGCCGCTATAGATCGCTAAGCCACCGGTATTCGATGTTGAAAGGATACTAGAGCCAGGGGCAAAAATATCCACCACCGAACCATAGTTAGAAAAAGAAGAGCGGACATCACTAGAGGTTGTAGCCCCCACGGTGATCGCTTCTGTTACTCGTGCAGGTGAATAGTTAATAGCATCGGCATTTGAATTCCCTGCTGCCACAACATAGGTAATACCACGGGCAATCGAAGCCTTTACAGCATTATCGATCAACGTATAAGCACCGCCGCCTAGACTCATATTAACGACTGTGGGGCCGGAACGATTAGCGGTCACGTAGTCTATGCCCGCAATCACGCCTGAGCCGGAACCACTGCCTGTACAATCTAAAACTCGAACAGACTTTAAGCTTACACTTTTAGCCACACCATAAGTATTGCTACCAACTGTGCCTGCAACGTGTGTTCCGTGCCCATTGCAGTCGGTATTGCCATTGCCGTCTCCAATGGCATCAAATACGGCTGTTGCTCTACCGCCAAAATCAGGATGGGTCGTCAGAATTCCAGTATCAATAATATAAGCTGTAACCCCTAGCCCTGATGCATCATAGGTATATTGGCCATTCAAGGGTAAAGCCTTTTGATCAATCCGATCTAAACCCCAAGTTGCGCTGGTCTGAGTGGTCGCGGCAGAAGAAAAGCTGCCAGAAAGCGTAATCTTAGGGTCTTCTACAACGTATTGAACCCGGTCATCTTGGCTCAGCTTCCGAGCATCTGCTGCCGACATGCGCACTGAAAATCCGGAGATCGCAGATGAGTATAAGAACTTGAGTTTGCCGCGTCCCCCTGCTTTAGTAGTTACTAAGTTCTTTGCAACAGACTTGACCTGAGACGCACGCTGTTTACCTCTACCTCTGAACTGATCATCCTTCAGCACCACTACATAACTATTGCGAATGGGCTGTTTAACTGTGAGGAACTTGGCACTATTAACACCATAGCTAGGACTAGCTTTTAATAGATAAGCAGAGAAACTGCCGAGCACTAAGGGGCCGACAAGAGATAATAGCAACAACTTTCTCATAGGTGACAGAATCCACGTTCAACGCTAATTCATAATTCCCCTCTAAAAAGTAAATTCAAACTTTAATTCAAATCAATTTATTACAAATACATGCATAAACATAAATGACTCAAAAATAATTTCCCAAAAATTGACAATGAATACTTGAATATATAAATACAAATAAAGAGGCACCATTATCTAGATACATACACAAATTAATTAGCTACATAAAGCTAATTTTTATAAAGCAAGAGTCCATGGTGAATATGATTAGGAAAATGCCATCTAATGTAAATAAATATATAGAGAGCAGGTGATACCTTTCTTAGTCAAAAGTCTTTCGCGATCGCATTGTCTTCAACCTATTGCGTGTGGATGATGGTTTGTTTACTATTTAGTAACTGCCTTTGCTCGTTCCATCCACGACTCATATTCAGCTCTATCTCCTTTTTGTAGAGAAAGTTCTGCCACTTTTTTAAAGTCAGCACTTGCCCCATTTTTATCCCCAGCAGATTCACGTGCTGAGCCACGCATTGAATACCACGCAAGTTGAAAGGGTTGTAATTCAATTAACTTTGAATAATCCAGAATTGCGGCGTTAAACTGCTTGAGCTTCAAGTACAGCGAAGCACGTTCCATATAACCCGTTGTATTTTGAGGACTTTCTTTAATCATGTCTCCATAGTCCATAATTGCTCCAGAAATATCATTAACTTCGGCTTTTAAGGAAGCACGTTTTTCATAAGCGACGAGGTGACGGGGGTTAATTTTTAGCATAGTGGTATAGTCCGCGATCGCCCCAGGAATATCGCCACTATACTTTCGGAAATGTGCACGATTATCATAGGCTTGCAAATCGGCAGAGTTAAAGGCGATAAGTTGAGTCATATCCGAGATTGCGCCTTTTTGATTCCCCTGTTGCCAGTACATCGCAGCACGCATATTGTAAGCAAGAGCATTTTTCGGATCAATTCGAATCATGTTTGTGTAATCCGCGATTGCGGCATTATTATCACTTTGTCCTACATATAGAGTGGCACGCAGCGTATATGCCTGAAGATTTTGGGGATTGAGTTTGATAGCTTGTGAAAGGTCAGAAATGGCTCCTACTGTATCCCGATTAGTACTTCTGTAGTTTCCTCGCATAAAGTATGCTAATTCGGAGTTTGGGTTAAGCAGAATCGTTTGGTCTAAATCTTGTAAAGCCGCAGAAACCTGGCCTAATGCAGCATAATAATTAGCACGAGCTAAGAACAGTCGAGCAGACTTTGGGGATTGTTGAATTGCTCGACTAATTTCGGCGATCGCTTCGTTGTAGTTACCTTGCTGAGCTTTGAGCGCTGCTGCAACAACACCATCATCTTCAATATTAGATGGTTTGGTTGGGGACAGGATGATAGTGATATTGATAGGTAAACCCAACTCCTTGGCCCGACGCAGAAAGGTTTCTATGGGAATTCCAAGATTAAACCCTGTTTTAATACGAATGCCAGAATTAATGGAAGAAGATTCTAGCTTTGTATCAACATCGCCTCTACCATGTATGCCAACAAGTTGAGCATTTTGGTTAAAGACACCGCCACCACTCATACCTGGGAGTGTGTTATTGGAGTAAACAATTGAATAACCATCTGCAAAGGGTTTATTACTGTAGGCTGTCACTTTGCCTTCAGTAATGTTATAGACAGGTTGTGTGATTGCAGCCGTACTGAGTGGAAAACCCGCGACAAAAACGATATTGCCTTCACTGAGAGCTTGAGAACTGCTGACCGTAGCAACGGGATAGTTTTTGTTGCTCTGGAATTGAATGATAGCCAAATCTACCCCTGGGACGACCTTAATGTCTGCTGAGCTAACATCGTGACTCTGGCCATCAGGCGTAATGATGTTGAAAGGTGGGGCAGCTTTTACAACATGGGCAGCAGTCAGGACGGTGTAAACTTGTCCCTGATGCTGAATCAAAATACCAGAACCCGATTCGCTAATATTTCGTATTAAAACAGTGACTGCCTTGGCTTTTTGAGAGACCCCTTCGGAATTTACAATAGTATTGGTAACAAGGGACGTTTGAGGAGAAGGATAAGGCTTAATATCAGATTGTAGAGGTGCTGGTAAAGCAACACCTGGCCCGACCTTAACCGAAGGTGCAACTTTAACTGCGTTTTGGCGAATGTCAGTACTAACCCCCTGCTGTAGATGTTGCTGGGCAAAGGCTGGTCTTAAAAGAATAAGGTAAGTGAAAGTCAATATAAAAAAAGAGTGAATCGGACCTGTAAGAAAAAATATGCGTAAGGTCATAAGGGACTTCAAATGATCTAGGTGTGATGTAATATCAGCGGGTCAGAATCAATTTATGTGGACAATACTATTTGTAAGCGGCACCCGTTGCGTAACAAGGTTAGCTGAAGAGTGCTAAACATTTATTTGATGTATACCTTTTGTAACCTCGTTGCAAGCCAAAGGAAAGGCGATCGCCCACTTAAATCTGCCTATTATTATTAGCTGAACCTAAAAGGGATTAGCTCCCTGAAATGTTCAGACAGGTATCTTCTTTGGAATTGACTGAGATTTTCGCAAACACCGCAACCCATTCAGAGGATTTTCATTCTCGCTTAACTAAAATCTCGATGAGAATGCGAAAATCATAGAACATCCTTTTAATGAAGATGATGGTACATCTATCTAGCTCACAAGAGAGCCTATTCAGTGCTGCCAGCTACCGCAGTATTTTAAGTATTGGTAGCGTTGGGAGTATTTTGAGCATTGGCAGTGTTGGCAGCATCCTCAGCATTGGATGTGTAGGTAGTTTCCTAAGCATTGGTAGTGTCTTGAGTATCCAATGCTTTTTAAGCTCGGGAAGCATTCTGTCTATGTTAAGTGTGGACAGTATACTTAGCTTCATCCGCCATAAAGCAATTCGAAATCGCGATTCTGCTTCTCCAAACGAGCATTAGCGTCAGATATAACCGCTTCCAACCATGCCAGTTTTAGGCTCTTGCATGGTTTTGGTGATGCAAGTTTTCTCAATATTTCTGAGATGAGTTTGTGAAACCCCCTAGATTGAGGAGCATAGCCTCCAAACACCCCAAAACCCTTGTATAGCTTGTAGAAAGAGATTTCTAGCGTACATG
>DATNQK010000204.1:0-10041 GCA_036704065.1 Stenomitos sp. | reverse complement strand
CAAGACATTCAGGCTTAAGTCAGTTAGAGACGGGGCGAACTCTGATTTTGGGAGCATACAGGCAACAGTAATTTCTCTAATTCACTTGCCTACCTAGCATTTGCCAGGTTTAGCTTAATCATCGCCTGGTTGCCTTACATCTCACTCCATGAACACCTATAAAGATAGACAAATTTTATGATACCTATTGTTAGAAATTTAATTACTGTTGGGGAGTCTATTGACTTAAATACAGCGTCAAATGAAGAGTTAGCTTTGGCTTATAGTGAAATTTTGCCCCCAAATGCCACAGAATTGATGGGATTTAGAAAATCTCTTGAAAGAATTAAGTTTGCTCTTTCTAGAACACCTAATATGGGTTGGTCTCAATTTGGAAGTCTAATGGGTCGTGAGTTCCAAGAATCTCTTTACAATTCTGACAAATAAGAGAGTGTCCTTCAGAGTAGTCATCTTCTCCTACAAAAAAGCCAGCTCTATAGAGCTGGCTTCTTTACTCAAAAATTACTGAAAAATTTATGTTCAAGGCCTCTATAGGCTGACCTCGTTCTATAATAACTAGCCATTTAGCTCCAAAATTTAACCTAGTCTCTCAACAACGGTTGTCAATATTCCCAAATACATCAGGCTTCCCAACTCAACACTCTGCTTAAACTATGGTAATCGCTCGCTAATTGCAGTCCTGCCATATGCAAGTATTGTGATTGAATCCTGATCTCAAGCTGACTTTTGACCCTGATTTGCCACTTTACGTGCTTTCATCATTGCTTTGCTCTCAATCTGACGCACTCGCTCTCGACTAATCCCTAACATCTGACCAATCTCTGCCAGAGATCGCCTTTGTACTTGATCAACCCCATACCGTAAGCTCAGCACTTGAGCTTCCCTGGCTTTGAGACAACTAAAAATTTGCTCTAGGCGATCACGTGTATCTATACGTTCCAAGTGTTCTTGAGGCGTTTCTAAACGGCTTGGTAATAGGTCAGCTAGGCTCGTCTCATTCCCATCACTAGAGACTGGAACGTCATATGATACTGCATCCGGCAGCGACCTCATTAACACATCCCACTGCTGCTCATCGAGTTCCATTGCCTTTCGCAGTTGCGCTGCACTGGGTTTGCTCCCATGTTCTGTCATCAGCTCTCGTGTCAGTTGTTTGAGTTTGAGAGTCCTCGCCTTAATGTGTACCGGCAAGCGGATCATCCGACCATTATTGGCAATGGCACGCATCATCCCTTGCTTGATCCAGGCAAACAAGTATGTTGATGCTCGATATCCCCGCTCTGGATCAAACTTTTCAACCCCCCGGTTGAGACCAATGCAGCCCTCTTGGATCAGGTCTTCATAGGGGAGGCCCATATTCTGATACCTTTTACCCATCGTGATGACCAAGCGAAGATTACTCTTGATCATCTGCTCTTTAGCCGTTTGGCCCTCACGCACCACCTGTTGCCAGTCTTGCGACCTTTGGGGTTCGGGCAATTCTAGGACTTGCATCATCGCTTGCACCTGACGTCCTAGCTCAATTTCTTGCTCGGCAGTCAGTAACAGATATTTTCCGGCGCTTACTTTGAGGTAATGGACCGCATCTCCATTACTGCTTCTTCCTGTCATTGTTCACCCCCCATGATTTCAAGGCTTTGACTAGTTTTGGTAGTTTTTTGAGTGTCTACATACTCCTTTTGCCTATATTTGGTGCGTTTTTGTGGGGGATCAGGTGTCATCTGTAATGCATCTGTCAATGAACATCACACCCTTACCTTGAGCTAGATCCCACCTGATTCCAAGCGGTAATAGGACATTACTAAACATCAGCCGTTTCTTCCTCTGGTTGCAGGGTTCCTTTCATGAAAAACGTTGCTCTCTCTTATTGCCATTGCCGCGATGAGTTCTGCTTTAGTGGCACCGCTGAGTGTGAAAGCTGTTGAAGTTAATCTAGGTCGTGACTTCAATATCAGTGTAGGCGACGGTATTCTTCCTACGATGTGTTTTTCAAGCGCAATCGCTTCAGTGGTTGGCAATACTACGGCAGCTACAACAGCAGTTATAAAGCTCACGCGATTATTTTCAGTCTTCACGCTCAAGGATTGCGTGCTTACTACGCACAACGCTAAATTTGAGCTTTATCTACCTCTTTTGAGAGTTACGTGTTTTCCTACAGCAGCCTTAAAATCAGTTAATGCACATTTTGGTTGATAGCCGCTATTGGAAAATTGTCGATCTAACCTGGGAAGGATGGATCGCAGTTCTCGTTGAGGATGACTGCCCGACCCACTTCAGAGCCTTTATTCCGTTTCATGATACGACAGAAACTATCCTGCGGGACTCATTAGGCAATCATTCTTCCAACAGCACCGATGTTTTGGGGAACTAAGGTTGTGAACTCGACTAAATCCTGAACCGGAGCACTGTCAATAAAGATTGTTTCGTTGTGAACCTAAGGTCGTTCAACAGTAGATCGAAGCCATCACCCTCTGACCCAGCCTCGTAATGCCCCTAAGATAAGCTGAATCAATGGACTAGAGCAGCTTATCTTAGGGGCATTGCCTCATGGGTCAGAGGGTGATGGCAAAGACCAGACCGCGTTAACGCAAATTGATTGCTAGCGCCACTCCCTCGTAAAACTCGCCTGTTTGCACCAACTCAAATCCACCAAGCAGCCCCGCTAACCAAAGTTTTACTACCGACAGCCCCGTACCCTTCTGAATCTGAGCGATCGCAGCCGACTCCACCCCCTGCCGCGTCAGCCAACTGCGCACGGCCTTGGCCCAAGCCATAACATCCTCGTCATACGCCAGGGACTCCACCTCATCTGCTGCATTAAGTTCCATAAGAGACTCTAATTCCGCAAGTACGTCTGCTTTTTCTCGATATTCAACAGTTGATTCAACCTCTTCCTGTGACTTTTCGGAAACAGATCGAACGTAAAGCTCTGGTACCGCCACCAGCTCACTGAGATCTAGATGAAACGATCGCCGAACGAATTCACTGAATAAATCCTCATCCAGCACAGGCCCGTCACTCGGTTGGCGCTGCCACTGCTGCACCAGCATGATCGCCCTTGCTTCCAAAACGATCGCCATCTGTTCAATCGCATCTGCTGCAATAGCAAGCTGAAGCGATACAGGCGTATGCGCGATCGCCTCATCAAAGGCTAGACAAAGCTGTGACCAGTCCGTCATCTGTGGTGTGGCCTGCGCTTGTTGGAGCTGCTGCCAGAGGTCAAGCTGAAGTTGAACGATGGTCATCCGTGGCCCCCTTATTGATGCAACGGACAAGGGCGAATCGGACAGCACTCAGGCGATCGCTCTTGTTGCACCTCAAAGTGAACCAAAGCAGTGCCCACTTGCTGGGAGAACGCCATCAAAATTTCCCTCAGAAACCCCTTCACTTGAGCAGGCATCAACCCCATCGTGTGTACAGGTTCAATCTCAGCCACTTTGGTTTGCCCCAGCCAGAGTTCTGCACCAATAGCATGGAGTGGATCATTCACCCGTTCTCGATACAGATGCAATATGGCAGCAGGAGCCACCGGAGGCACCACAGTAACAATAGCCGTCCCATTGCCATCCTCTGCATCAACTGCCCCTGCAACGCCACGGTACTGCTGCCGTTTAACTTTGTTGTAGCGATCGCGATTCCGATAATACGTCCGACGCTTGTGGCACTTATCGCCATCCCAACACCCTGAACCAGAGGGGCCATGCTTCGCGATCGCTTCTTCGCTAGAAAGCTTGGCACAAAGGCGGCATTTTTCACTGACCACTTTGGGCATGGCTGAAGCTCACTTCCACAGCCAGTCCAGCGTGAGCGTCAATCCCACTAAGACCGATTCACCAGACAACGTAGCGGGTGCATTCAAAATCTCAACAGGTTGTCCAGGACGATAAATCTCAACCTGTTGGTCTTGAGGATTGATGAGCCACCCCAAACGCGCACCACTGCCCAGATACTCCTGCATCTTGAGTTGAGTTATGTGTAGGTTATCACTGGGAGAAAGCAGCTCCAGGACAAAATCAGGACATAGAGGCGGGAACTTGCGCTGTTGCTCTGGAGTGAGAGCTTCCCAACGAGACTTTTCCACCCAGGCCACATCAGGGGAGCGATCGCCCCCACTCGGAAGCCTGAAGCAAGTGGAAGAGTCAAAGACTTCCCCCAGGTTAGACTGCTCATTCCAGACCACAAAACGGGAAATGAGCTTTGCATTCCCTCTGCCTGTCTCACCACCAGTCGGGGACATAATGACTAATGCTCCAGTTGGGGTACGCTCAAACTTAATTTCAGGGTTCGCCTCACACAGACGGTCGAACTGGTCATTTGTGAGTGTTGCAATAGAACTGAAATCAATAGTGAAGGCGGTCATAGCAAAGCCTCCTAAGTCATATTGTTCGCTAATTTACTGCTGACCAATCGGTTGAGACTGACTCCTTGCTCCGCAGCCTGAATTGCTAATTCTCGGTGTTGCTCTGGGGGGATACGAACCATGAACTTGCCGCTATAACTTTTGCGCGAGAGAGGCTCAGGCGGTTTTTCATGATTCGCCTTCAGGTCATCCAGACAGTCTTGAACTAATCTAACAATGCCAGAGAAAGCTGCTTGATGGTCTTCTTCAAGCCAGCTCAGCCCTGGAAACTCTGCACATAGGCCGACGAACTCTTGGTCTTCTTCAGACCAGAAAACACGATAGGTGTAGAACTTAGCCTCCATGATGACCCTCCAATTTCGCGATCGCTGCTAAGACTTGCTTGACCTGATAAGGTTTTGCCATACCAGCTTTGGGCTGAATATTAACGTAGGGTTCGCCTTGCCAAGGCGTTTTATAGATGCGGTGACTGCCACTGCTGTGTCGAGGTTGCCCAAAATAGTGTTCGCAAACTTTGCACAGGTCTGAGAAACGGACACCGTTAGATTCGTTCCTCATTCCTTCCAAGATTTTTGGAATACTTGCCATTCAATCATAGTAGCACTATTGATACTATATTACTATCTTCAAAGGATTGATGCTTTGTTCACTAGAGTTTCGCTAGTTACAGATATGGGTGACATACTTCTTCTAAATCCCTGCAAAACTAATTAGACAGAACTACCACTCGTCTATTATGAAAATCCCCGAAAACGCGAGACCTTAATTTCATGTCCTTTGACGCCTTAGCAGGCCAACAAGGAATCATCAGCCGATCACTTTTGGCAGAATTGAGAGCAGCTTACCCATTTGGCCCAAGCGATTATATGGAGATTACTTGCGTTCCCACCGAAACTTGCGTTCAGATTCTTGAATGGGCACATCATTAATGCTGGCAAATCGACGCATCATAAGACCATTATCAGCAAATTCCCAGCTTTCATTGCCATAGGCCCGATACCAGAACCCTGCATCATCGTGCCATTCATACTCAAATCGCACGGCAATGCGATTATCCATAAAACACCAGAGTTCTTTTCTCAGACGATAATCAAGTTCCTTTGCCCATTTGCGTTTGAGAAATGCTTTGATGGCATCTCGTCCGCTAAAAAATTCTGCTCGGTTGCGCCACTGTGAGTCTTCGGTATAAGCCAGAGCGACTCGCTCTGGATCGCGGGTATTCCAGGCATCTTCAGCCATCTGCACTTTTGCTTTGGCTGTTTCCAAAGTGAATGGGGGTAGCGGTGGTTTCGTTTCCATGATGAGAACTTTGAGTATAGTTTTGCAGAAGACTTTAGGCACTGAGAAAGGGTGAGAACTCTGGTTCTGACCAGCGCAGAGGTAGGCTACCTTCGACCCGATAGCCGATTGTGAGATGAAAGCGCAACAAGCGTTCTGCTCCAGGGTATGCCAGAACTTCATCCCCTTCCCAAATGACTTCAGCAGTGCCTGTCAAGTAGAGCAAATTGCCCTCGGTAAAATCGATAAATAATAGTCCAGCATGGGAATTCAGTTCCAGATTACCGAAGGTATTGAAGTGACAATTACCGGGGAAATCTGGAATCGTGAGGGTATAAGCGTCATCAATCCTAACAAACCCTGTTTTACCTCCCCGGTGAGACACATCCGCTCCACTGGCAGCACCCTCTGATTCAGATTGATACGCAGTCGCAATAAAGAAGGTATCCGCCGCTTTAATGAGGGCTTGCTCTACTTCTTCAAGTTGTTCCAGCCGATGTACAGGTTTGGTTGCTGTTGCATCGAATTGAATCCATTCAACTTGTCGAGATTGGATGTACTGGGGACAATTGCCAAAGCTTTGTCCTACTTGCACCTCAAAACCATCACTATGCGTTGCTGTAACTCTCCCATTCATCCTGTTACGGCGACGAGTCGATAGTTCAATCCCGAGCAAACCAATGTCGATTCCCGTAGCAAGGTTCCTGGCTAAAGGGTCACCAAATAAGGGCTGGGTAGTCACTTGCAAAGTGCGATCATCAGGTGTGGAAAGAAAGCCGGGATTTCCAACGAGGATAGAAGCCCAGGGATGCCCTGTTGCATCTACTGTGCCGACAATGATGTAGGACAGTTGGGCAAAAAACTGGCGATGTTGCTCGGTAAGAAACTCTCGAATCATACGTCGTCCTTGCTTGTCCATGCGCTCTTGTGCTCCCATACGCGCTTGAATTGCCAATTCACCGGCATGAAAAGGGGATTCAGTGCGTGTCCAACCTGGGATAGCCATTGTGCTTTCTCTCCCTTTAACCTGTATTGCAGGAACGTAACTGAGCAACAAACCTCTAGGAGCCTAGCGCAATGAGTTCTATCCGAATGCCACCAGGGATGTAGAACATCATGTGGTGAGTAGGGCCATTGCCAAGGGGTTCAGGCGCAAACTCGATCTGTACGCCGTCTGTGCTTGTCAGAGTTTGGTAGAGAGTATTGAGAGTCTCTAAAGTGTCTACTTTTAGAGCAAAATGGTGTAGCCCAATGTTGTTTTTGCGATCAAACGGGAAGCATGGGTCGGATCGGCTGCTTGCCAAAGCGTCAATAGCGTTGTGCCATCAGATAGAAAGCAGGCAGGATAGGTGGGGACTTCACCCACTTGCTTGAAGTCCAGAATGTTCACAAAAAAATCACGGGTTGTGATCAGGTTGGGAACAGTAAGCCCAATGTGGTGAGCGCCTTGAGTGATGGCCATTGAAAGACTCTCCTACAAAAAATTAATCGATGACTTGTGAGAGGAACGGAAATGATGAGAATGTAAAACCAAGCCCCTTAAACGGCGACTGGGAGGTCTGCCATTGATGATTGTGGGCGATCGACTAGAGGTGATCGCCGTGTTCCTTCGGTACGGCGAATATCTCGCCAGATTTGGGTTGCCGCTAAGGCTCCGTCTGCCGCCGCAATGACGACCTGATTCATGCCTAACTTCAAATCACCAACGGCAAAGATACGCGGATGGGAAGTACGGTTCATTTTGTCAGTAACCAAGTTGCCTCCTTGGTGTTCTAGATCAAGGTTTTTCAAATAATCAGCGTGATATTTCGCTCCCATCGACACTAAGCCAGTGTCTAGTTCCACTACTGAACCATCAGCCAGTTCTACGCCCGTCATCTGATGATTGTTGCCCAACAATTGTGTGATGGGTTGTTCCACTAAGGTATAGCTTTGGGTCATGAGGCGATCACGCAATTGTGGGCCTACCTCAAATTCACCATTGGTGAACAGAGTGATGTACGGCGTAAACCATCCCAGACTAAACGCAACTTCCAGACTCGATTCACTATTGCCAAATACCCCTGCGCGTTTGTCCCGCATTTCATAGCCGTCACAAATTAGGCAAACATGCAGGTTATATCCAGCGTAATCAAACACATTCTGCATATTGTTCAAGTTGGGGAGGTGGTCGATAATGCCACTGGCAGCAATCAGATAACGACTGCGAAACACTTCATAAGTCGGAATGTTACGCCCAATGCGCACTCTTACCGCAAACGTTTGACCTTCATCAACCACTTCTTCTACATAACCATTGAGGTAATCACCATCGAGGGACAGATAATGGTTCTTGCCCTGTTTTAGAACCTCTTTACCAGGTGTATCTGGGGGCAAACCCAGGTAGTTGTGCAATTCCTGCATCCAAAATGAGCGAGCTTTGCCTTTATCGATGATGAGTGTGGAGAGGAGATAACGTTTCAAGTAAATGCCAGCAGATAGCCCGGCAGCTCCTCCACCAATCAACAGGACATCGTAAATTTGTGCAGTTCGTTGGTTCAGGGTAAGTTTCGAGAGCTGCATAAGTGCCTCCAGGGCTACATGAAGGGAATTAAAAGCATTACGTAGTAGTTATGATGCCAAACACTTTGTACCGTTCGTTCGGTATATTGACACTGTACCGTCCGTTCGGTTTAATTGTCAATAGATAGGTTCATCGTTCTTCTGTATGTCTAGGCAAACGCATGTCTCCACTTTGCTCAGACTGTTTCGGCAGTTTGGTTACGAGGGATTAACCCTCTCCAAAATCTCCCAGGAAACGGGTTTAGGGAAAGCTAGCCTCTACCATCATTTCCCTGGAGGAAAAACAGAGATGGCTGAGGCTGCGCTGTGTCAGGTGAATCAATGGTTAGAAACAAAAATCTTGCCAAGTCTGGCTGAGGCTGCATCTCTAGAAGAGAACCTCCAGATCAAACCCATCGATGCATTTCGGGCAATGTGTCAGGACGTGAATCACTTTTTCAATGAAGGACAAAATGCTTGTCTGTGGGCAGTATTGGTCTTAGAACAGTCCAGCAATGACCTATTCCACTCCCAAATTAGTTGGGCTTTTTCCCAATGGATTCAGGCGATCGCTAAGGTTCTGATCTCAGCAGGATTGGATGAAACTTTGGCACAGCAACGCGGAGAAGATGCCATGATTGCGATCCAAGGTGCATTAATTCTGTGCCATGGAATGCACGATTTCACCTCGTTCAAGCGCATGATCAATCAATTACCGCAGCAACTGTGTCAGGGAATTGAAGACTAACAGATATCTATTCCTTGCACAAATTTGTGTAAAAAGAGCTAGGAGGATTGGTGTTAGAGCTTTATCCTCTTTCCTGGGACTAAGTGGCATCTTAGGGGCTATAAAAACAGCGTAATATCCTAATCAACTGCCCTGTGCTTAGGGTCTACAAAAGGTTAGTACAGATCCTAAGACAAGCCACCCAGAATCTATAGTGCATCTTAAATTAGGGTCTATCATAGGAAGAATAGATACCCTAATATGTTCTGGTCGTGCCGATAACTACTTTTTAGCAGTCTACAGCCGTAAATCGGTATCTAGTTTCAGGCAAACTAAGCATGATCTAGAGTAGATTTGCCAAAGTCTCATCTAAGTTAGAAAAACTGTCTAACCGAATCTGGAAAATATCAGACAGTGCTTTGCGCAGATCTGAAACACTAGATAAAGTTTGTAACTTTTCCTTTTTTCCAGATGCATAGACTGCCAATTGATTGTTTCTTAAACAATAGCGGTAATTTGGTGTTGCGATAGACGAAATGAGCGAGTTTGTAAACAGTGAATTGGGGTGAGTTGAAACATACCAGTTACTCACCTCATAGTCAGGTAACAGGTATTCATGCAGGTCAAAACGATACATGGGTTTCCATACCTGATCTAGGTTGACCTGAAGGGTATATGAATCCTGGTCAAAGAGTAATCGAAAGGTTTCATGCGATGTTCTTTGCTCAATTTCACTGTGAAGGATGAGGGGTCCTGTAGGCGTCAATCCTCCAAAGCCTACATCGGTTATATAGGAGGTTGAATTGATTTCAACCCGAAGCACCATATGAGTACGAGGGTTAAGGGTGTGTTCTGGAAAATTCCATAACACTCGTGCTGCTAGACCGGATACCTGAAATCCTAGTGCTAATAAGACGGAACGTAAAAGTAAGTTTTGTTCAAAACAATAGCCGCCACGTCCGCTAAGTATGAGTGCAGTATTTTCATGACCTCGGGATCTTGTCCGCTTTTGGTGATGCCTTACTTTGGCGAGAGGATAGAGGGGTAAACTCTCGCTGCTATTAGATCGTGGAACTCCTCAACCATCTGTTACCTTGCCAAGACATGCTCCATCTAGAAAATTGGGAACTGGACA
>DATNQK010000203.1:0-3096 GCA_036704065.1 Stenomitos sp. | reverse complement strand
CAATACCTTGATCTCATCGACCAATGGACTCAAGCCGATCCGAGTGCTACAACGCAACGGCAAGTTTCAGTAAAACTCACAGCCTTTTATTCGCAGTTTGACCCATTGGATGAAGTGGGCAGTCGCCAGCGAGTTGGAAATCGCATTCGTACCCTATTGCGCCACGCCGACAGTCGGAACGTCAGTGTCCATTTCGACATGGAGCAGTACGTTTACAAAACCGTCACCCTAGAAACCCTCAAAGCGCTCTTGATGGAGCCAGAATTCCGCGATCGCGCCAATATTGGCCTTACCTTACAAGCCTATTTGCGCGATAGCTACCAAGACTTACATAGCCTAATTGAATGGGCCAAACTGCGGGGAACGCCCGTCACCGTGCGGCTCGTGAAAGGAGCCTACTGGGATCAAGAAATTATTCAGGCCGCCCAACGGGGTTGGCCCCAGCCCGTCTATGCCCACAAGGCATCCACAGATGCCAACTATGAACGCATGACCCAGCTATTGCTGGAAAACCATGAGGTACTCCACGCAGCGATCGGGAGTCATAACGTGCGATCGCAAGCCAAGGCCATTGCTATTACCAAAGCCTTACAAATTCCCGCCCAACACTTTGAGCTACAGGTGCTGTACGGCATGGCTGATAAGCTGGCCAAGGTCATGGCCGAGCAAGGTCATCGGGTACGCGTCTACTGCCCCTATGGCGAGTTAATTCCTGGCATGGCCTACCTGATCCGGCGGTTACTGGAAAACACAGCCAACTCCTCCTTCTTGAAACAGAGCGGCGAAGGGCAAGCAATGGAAACGCTTTTGGCTGCACCCGTGGTTCCCCCTGAGGACCAGGCACCTCCTCACACTGCACCAACACCCCATCATACGCCCGACTCTGACTATGCATTGGCTCACCTGCGTCAACAGGCACAACAAGCCTTTACAACGGTGCAACAGCAATTAGGCAAGCAGTATTGGCCCCTGATCAACGGGGAGCCAACCCTGGCCCCCACAACCAACTCCTCGGTCAATCCATCTAACCCTGAGGAAATCGTGGGCAAGGTGGGACAAGCCACAGAAGAAATGGCCCAAACTGCGATCGCCGCTGCCAAAGCAGCCTTCCCCCAATGGATGAAAACCCCTGTCCAGGAACGAGCATCTATCTTGCGACGGGCTGCTGATCTGATGACCCAGCGACGGCAAGAACTGGCCGTTTGGATGGTCTTGGAAGTTGGCAAAGCACTGCGCGAAGCAGATGCAGAAGTTTCAGAAGCCATTGATTTTTGCCGGTACTATGCGGCGGAGATGGAACGCCTGGATGCAGGCTATGATCGCAATCTACCTGGCGAAACCAATGCCTATGGCTATCGGCCACGGGGGGTTGCTGTTGTGATTTCGCCGTGGAACTTTCCTTTGGCTATTCCTACAGGCATGGTGGTTGCCGCATTGGTAGCGGGGAACTGTACCATTCTGAAGCCTGCTGATCCCGCGACCGTTATTGCGGCCAAACTCTCTGAAATCCTGGTCGAAGCAGGGATGCCACCAGGGGTTTTTCAATACCTACCAGGGCCTGGATCGACGTTAGGCCCGTATTTAACCCAGCATCCCGATGTGCATTTGATTGCGTTTACAGGGTCACAAAACGTAGGGTGTCAGATCTATGCGGATGCAGCCATATTGCAACCCGGTCAACATCACCTCAAGCGTGTCATTGCCGAGATGGGCGGCAAGAATGCCATCATCATCGATCAAAGTGCGGATTTAGATCAGGCGATCGCTGGGGTGATTAAATCGGCATTTGGTTATAGCGGCCAAAAATGCTCGGCTTGTTCGCGGGCAATTGTCCTAGATTCGATCTATGACACGTTTGTACAGCGCCTCATTGAAGCCGCAAAATCCCTCAATATTGGCGAAGCGGCTCACCCTGCCACAACCGTCGGCCCTGTCGTCAGTGATAAAGCACGCAACGGCATTCTAGGGTTTATTGCCCAAGGCAAAGAAGAGGCAAAGCTAGCCCTTTCGTTGCCTGTTCCCGAAAAAGGCTACTTCGTCAGTCCAACTATTTTTATCGATGTGCCGACTAATGGGGTGCTGGCTCAAGAAGAAATCTTTGGGCCAGTGCTAGCCGTAATCCGCGCAAAATCGTTTGCTGAAGCCTTGGCGATCGCCAACAATACTCGCTATGCCCTTACCGGAGGGTTGTACTCGCGTACTCCCGAACACATTGAGCAGGCAAAAAACGACTTTGAAGTCGGTAACTTGTACATCAACCGCAACATCACCGGTGCAATTGTGGATCGACAGCCCTTTGGCGGCTTTAAACTTTCGGGCGTCGGTTCAAAAGCAGGCGGCAGAGATTATCTACTCCAGTTCCTAGAACCCCGCGTCATTACCGAAAATGTGCAACGTCAGGGCTTTGCACCCATTGAAGGCATAGATTTTTAGCCTACAAAGCGGTATACCACAGGTTAAAATTCCATCCCAACTTACATTTGGTTCATTCTGGATCAAGTCGTGTTTTTGAAGTCTTACCACTACCCCCACAGCAAAACAAGAGTTGCAACTCCCTTTTTATTCCTCACCAGACTGTGCCGTGGAAGGGGGTGGTTGCCAACGATATTGGTTCAAATCAATCTGATCACCCTGAAACACAACCCCCTCTTGTTCTAAAAGTGACCGCTGTAGGTCATCGCTCCCATAGCGCAGCGGGGATTGAGAAATTTTTCCTTGGGCATTTACAACCCGCTGCCAAGGAATATCCGAATCTGGCCCGACGCGAAATAAGGCATACCCCACCACCCGCGCATGTCTGTGGAGCCCCAGCAAGGCTGCAATCTGACCGTAGGTTGCCACGCGGCCTGCCGGAATTTGCTGAACAAGTGCATAAATAGACTCGTAGAGCGGACTTGGCTTAGGTGCAGCAGCCGATTTAGACGAACCCATGTTCGGTCAAGAAATCTAAGGTGACACCTGGGGAAGCGTCGGCATCCGCACTAGGCCCCTGTATCAGCTTGGCCACATATTTCCCCAATAAATCGGTTTCGATGTTGACCTCACTCTGAGGGGCAAGGTATTGCAAGTTTGTATGGGTAAAGCTGTGGGGGATGG
>DATNQK010000202.1:0-1633 GCA_036704065.1 Stenomitos sp. | reverse complement strand
GTACCAAACGGGGCGAAAAGTCACCCAGGAGTTTAAGGAATCCATGGAAATCGTTTTTGATGCTTACTTGCCAAAGTGGAATTACACTGCCAAGCCGCAGAAAGCTTAATTCTGGATGTTATTTAATCCACGATCCTAAGTGCGTCCGAACAATCGAAAGCGATACCTACGGACAAATCCTCGGTGCTGCTTCCCCCTTCGACCGATATCAAAATCATATCCTGCGTAATTTGCCCTTTCCCAAAACTTGACATTCTGCGACAAGGGCTGAAATCTGCGATCACGAACTACCCGAACTGGTGAGGTTCGGGCGAACGTTTGTCTTTAATTTCAGGTGTGGGAGCCCTTATTGCTGCTCTGGATTGACGCGGTTTAAAAGATACTGAACCGCTGCTGTGAGATTGGGCAACACTGCCGTAGGCTCTAGCCGCTCTAAATAGCTCTGGCTACGAATGCCGCAGGAAACCGCTAGGGTCGACATGCCTAAGGCTTGTCCTGCTAGGATGTCGGCTTCTGTATCACCAATGACCCATGCTTGTTGAGGGGGGTTGCCTTGGCTGTCCACTAAACACTCTAAGAGGGCTTGTTTGCCTTCAGCATAGTTTTGGTACGCGGCTGAGTTGTCGGCTGCGCCACAAATAGAATCAAAATAGTGAGCTAAATGAAACTGCTGTAAAAGCTGTACCGCTTGGGTTTGACAACGTAGGGTTACAACTGAAAGCTTTGCACCGCATTGGCGTAGGGTTGCCAAGGATTCATCCACACCCGGTTGCACCCGATCTTCGTGGAGCAAAATCGGCTGATTTACAATTTCTAATACGTTCGACAAAAATAAGTCGATTTGTTCGTGGCGTAGTCCAGAGCAAAACGCAATGTCCGCATCGGGCAGGCGCTCCTGTTTCATCTGCCAAAACTGGGAAGCGCTCAGCGGCGTCAACATCAGCGATCGCCCTTGCCCTTGAAAATAGGCTTGCGTTTCTGCGATCGCCAACTGGTACGTTTTGTAGTAGCGACGTGACACATCGATCAGCGGACCATCTAGATCGCAGAATACAGTGATACTGGAGGGTTGTTCGCCACTAGGGGGCGCTGCACCCGAGGGAACAGAAACCTTAGCGACGTGCTCGGCAGTCATGATGGACATAACCTTTACGCAAAACCTGAAACATTTCGTTACTTTTACAGTAGCAACTTATTTCTAAAATTGGGCTTAAACGGCCAAGACATAAACAAGATTAATCAGTTGCCAGGCCAAGCTGATGGATCGATGGTCTCGCTCTGAATTAAGCGTACCCCATTTAATGTCACTAACCTTTACAAAGTCTTTATAAAGATACCAGACCGATTTCTATAGCGCTGATATCGCCGTAACACAGGACAGGGGAGTGCGCTTTAACCCTATAGTCATTCCCCGAACTCTGCTGTCAGAATGAAGCTGACACCATCATGCATGCAGAAGCTATGGCAGAGTACATTGGCATGACCCCAACGGTCATTATTGGCCTGGGTGGAACGGGCAAAGAGGTTTTAATTAAAATTCGCCGCATGATTGTCGAGGCCTACGGGTCACTCGATAGCCTGCCCATTGTTTCGTTCTTGCACATTGATACAGAACAAAACGCCAAAGCCACAG
>DATNQK010000201.1:0-3380 GCA_036704065.1 Stenomitos sp. | reverse complement strand
CCGCGTTGTCTCAAAGCCAGATTGTACTCACTCCAGTTTCCGACTCGGTATTGCTGTTTCATCTGTTTGAGACTGAACTTCAGGTGTCAGGGCAATAATTGCATTACACCCCATTGACACCTACTTCTGCAACAACGCCGTCGGGTGTCGGTAATTTCAGTGGATGCAATTTGAATCCCCTCGCCCATCTCTGCGACGACGGGTAAGACCGTCTCTAGAATTTCGTAGTGGTCAACAATGCGATAGCGGTCTGAGAGGAAGGCGCGTGCATGAGCATCTAGGCTACGAACCATCCGTCGCTCAGGTTTTTCAGTGAACCAAAAGTTCACGTTACGGGCTAGAAGTTGCGGGGCTTCCGACTGCATCTTTTTATAGTAGGGAGTGGGAATGCCGACACGTTGAGCGATTTGGCCGTGGGTATGCGGGGTGATATCGAGGGTTACTTGAGAATCATTGATATCCATCTCAAGGTGGCCTTCAGGGGTCATGTGTAAGGTGCGGGTATCGGCAATGTAGTCGCGTTTGCCTTCCGCTTGACGTTGTACTTCGGTTGCGAGTTCAACGAGGGATTTACCAGTTTTCATGTCATGATCTCCTATGGGTTTACTGCCCAGCGGAAGGGAAGCGGGTCCAATCGAATCCCTTCCGCCAGAAAAGCTTGTTATCGCAACATCGACAAGTTTTGTTATTTATCAATCTCGCCGCTACGCTTCAGAGTGCTGAACCTCATGTACTGCACGGTTCCCAGGGCAAGAGCTTTTACCTCTCTGTAGGGTTTTTTCCCTTTCCTGCTACTAGTCCAGGTGGCTTTCACTTGTCTATTGCTTATGTATTAATAGTACAAAATATACGTCTGGAAGTCAAGCAAAATCCAGCTATTTTCAATAAAAAAACCTGATCATTGACCAGGTTTTTGCGTAAATCGATATGTAAGACTTATTAATCTTTGTTTTCGCTGTTTTGCTGTTCCATTTTTAGTTTTAGACGCTTTTGCCTTGCCCATTCTCTCCGGTAGGCTTTTCGCGCCTCCGTTTGCTCGAAGCGTTTTTGAGCAGCTTTCAAAACGTCCTGGCCATGCTCAGTCGCTTGATGCTTCTGAACAGCCCTCAGCCTAGCTTCCTTGCCCTTCTCTGTCTGGGCGTATTTCTCAACCGCACGTTTCTGCGCTTCGCTGCTGGACATCTCTCTGCTCCCAACCTCTACGCATATACTACAATCTCTTACCCAACACAGCGATCGCCTCTCATCCCGACCGCTGCTCAATGAGTGTAAAGGTGGATCGCCAAGACAAGGGACGTGGAATACCGCAGCGAAGCGAGGATATGCCGCGAAAGCCCTTGTCGAGCCCAAGTGCGCTAAACTATCAGGCTCCCCAGAGGGCTGTTTCGGTAGCGGCGTCAGTGGGGATTTTCCCAGTAACAGCCCTCTGGGGATGCCACGCTGGCGAAGCGCCAATTGCAATTGCTATCGCAAATCCATTTCTGCTCTAGACGGATGCTTGATGTCTCCATACCTTTGCATCTAGAAACGAGATGTCAGCAGAAATCACAGCCCCTTCATCTTCTGGGCGATTGCCGATCATCACAACAATCTCGCTCTTGATATTTCTCATTTCTGAGTGATTGCCCAATTCAGCATTCTCAGAGATATTTTCCGGTAATTGATTCGGTCAGCCTTATCTCCATCTTAAGGAGATGAATCATAAGTAATTCTCTGCATCAGGCTCTCATTTCAGCACCCCTCTGTAAGTCTAACGGAATACAGTTCCCTGCGCTCAAAATCGGTGCAGAAAAGACTGTACTGTACGGCAGGAAGCAATTCTAGACAGTATTGCATTTCCTTGATCGCCTCTTGCAAAGACTTAAAGCCAGCCTCCATATCACCTTGATTGATAACGATCGGCTTTGTTGCATGAAAGATCAAAAAGGGCAAAAACTCCCTTATGCATTCTTGAATTAGGCATTCACCGCATAACTATCAGGTTTGCAAAGCTGCATCATCTTGTTGAGCGCAGCACACTTGACAAACAGCTCCGTTGCCTGATTATCAAAATGGCGCGAACTTAAGCGCTCTCCAAACGTGGTCTTGAAGCGATACATCCCCGTTTCAGCCAGAGAGCGACGATGATATCGAGAGTCCTGTTTCCAGCGCTTACGCCCTTTGCACCGGATTTGCCGCAAGTTCTCATCACGCGGATGACGTTCAGCTTTGGTGTTCCCATGCACCCAAATCTTTGCGCCTTTGCGCGGTGGAATCACCGCTTTTGCACCCTGCTGTTGAATGGCTTCATAGCAGCTTCGTGTGTCATAGGCACCATCGGCTGAAACTTGCTCAATTTCGTCTTCGATCTGGTCTAGTAGCATTGAGACTACTTCACAGTCTGCAGTGTCATTGCCACTGGCGACCACGGCTACAATCTCCCCCGTCGATTCATCGAGGGCCAGATGTAGTTTGCGCCATGTGCGACGCCGACTAACCCCATGCACTCTGGTTTTCCATTCTCCCTCCCCGTAAATCTTCACCCCTGTCGAATCAATGACCACATGGCGCGCTTTATCTGTGGGCTGTACCGGAATCTCAATCTCTAGGGTCTTCATCCGTCGTGACAGCGTGCTGTGGTCGGGCACCGCTAAGCGAATGTTCATGCAGTTGAAGACGGATTCAACAAAGCCTTCGATTTGTCGCCCTGCCCATCGATAAAGACCTTTGAGGGTGGCCATGATTTCAATAGCCGTATCAGAGTAGGTTCTGGATGCACCGCGTTTGCCTGTGTTCTCGGTTTCTAGCCATTGCTCAATGACCTCCTCACTGACCCAAAACGTGAGGCTTCCCCGTTGCTTCAGCGCGGCATCATACTCGGACCAATTGCGGATGCGGTACTGCGTTTTCATCTTCCTAGGTATGGCAGTGGAGGCTTAAACCTATCATGACGCCTGACCATCCTTGACTACTTTTCATGCAACAAAGCCATAACGATCACAAGGGCAGCGTTCGATCACTATAAATACATAAGAACGAGACACGATCTTAAACCTGTCTCGTTCTTATGTATTGAAGTTAAAAGATGAAAAATGTAGAGGCGCAGCTTCGTAAAAAGCGGCATTAAATTACTGATGACCGACGAAGACACACTTGTCATTGATGTCTTCGTATCCAGGAGGGCATTTGCGACCTTTTCTAGCATCCGCTGTGCTAGCAAGGGTTCCTGCAACAACTAAAGCTAAAGCAACACCAGCGATCAGATTTTTCTTAGACATGGTTCTTCTTCCTACAGAGAAATGAGCTTAAAGATGAAAAATGTAGAGGCGCAGCTTCGTAAAAAGCGGCATTAAATTACTGATGACCGACGAAGACACACTTGTCATTGATGTCTTCGTATC
>DATNQK010000200.1:0-2009 GCA_036704065.1 Stenomitos sp. | reverse complement strand
ACGAGCAATATCTTGGGTGTCCATATAGGCAATTGGCGTTGCCTCCCCAGTCACCCAAACAGATTGGTTTTCTAAAATGGGGATGCTGTATTGCCCGATCAGACCCTGGAAAAAGCCACAGGGACGCAGAATTGTATAGTTGAGCCCCGATTCTTTTAAGAAGGTTTCTGTACATTGCTTGATATCCATCAATGGCACGTTGGGGAATTGGTCCGCCGCCATAATGGAAAAGAAAATAAACCGCTCAATGCCCGCCGCTTTTGCCGCTTGAATTAACGCGACCTTGCCTTCCCAATCTACCTTGCGAATGCTTAAAGATTCTGTTGCACGAGCGGTTGCCGCATCAATAATTGCTTCGACCCCCTCTAGGGCAGGAGTTAGCGTTTCTGGTTTACAGAGATTCCCTTTGACTAAGTCGGCCCCCCACTCTTTTAAAAACGCTGCTTTTTTGGGGCTTCGGACTAAGCAACGAACTTTATATCCCTCGTCCAATGCTCGTCGCGCGATTTGCCTGCCCAAAGTCCCAGTTGCACCAATAATGAGTAGAGTCATGAGGGATTTATAAAAATATCTTAACTTTTGTAATATTTTATCAGAAACCGATTCAGCTACTCAGTTTTCTGCATTGATATTTTTGGAGGTAGCTCCCCGCCTGGTACAGACTCGGAGAGAGAATGGCCCTAACCCCACTTTGATGCTGAATCGTTAACTCCGCATGGAACTTTTGTTAGACCGTATCACCTCGCCGTTGGGAGATCTACTGCTGGTTACTGATCACTCAGCCCTGTGTGCTTTGGAGTTTGCATCTTTTGAAGGACGCTTACTACAGTACTTGCGCAAACATTATGAGGGCTTTGCATTAGTGACACAAACGGCTAAGACAACGGTCTATCGTCAATGTGTAGAAGCCTACTTTGCCGGAGAGTTACACAGCCTAGCGTCCATTCCAGTGCGCTTGTGCGGTACCGATTTTCAGAAACAAGTTTGGCAGCGCTTAGGAGACATTCGGGCAGGGCAAACCTGGAGTTATGCAGCCTTAGCCGCTCAATTAAATGCACCAAAGGCAGTACGGGCAGTTGGCATGGCCAACAGCCGCAACCCAGTAGCGATTGTGGTGCCGTGTCACCGTGTAATTGGGTCAGATGGGGCGTTGACAGGATATGCAGGGGGCATTGATCGTAAACGCTGGCTACTCCAACATGAAGGCGTAGAATTAGAACCGACCCCATTGCAACTGGGTTTGATTTGGAATTGAATCGACGACAAAGGAATGCCATGCAACGAGTAATTGGGTTGATGAGTGGAACTTCCGTAGATGGCATTGATACGGTGTTGGTCGATATTTCTGGTGCAGAGCGAGACTTGAGCGTAACGTTGGTTGAGGGTCACACCTATCCGTACCCTGCCGAGTTGCGAGACTCGATTTTAGCGGCTTGTGCAGGTCAGCCCCTCTCGATGGAAGCAATGGCAGCATTGGATGATGCGATCGCCTTGGCCTTTGCAGAAGCAGCCCTGGCCATTCAAGCGCCCCATCCGGTCAAAGCAACCTTGATCGGCTCTCATGGCCAAACTGTGTTTCACCGTCCCCCGCAAAACGGCACCCTGGGCTATAGTTTGCAGTTGGGCCGAGGTGCGCTCATTGCCCAAAAAACAGGCCTACCCACCCTCAGCAACTTTCGTGCCGCTGATATTGCGGCAGGGGGTCATGGTGCACCAATGGTTCCTAAAGTGGATGTTTGCCTCCTGAGCCACCGCACCTACTGGCGTTGTGTCCAAAATATTGGGGGAATTGGCAATGTAGCCGTATTACCCCCGCTTGAAGCTGATACACCATTGGGCTTAGGCGTCCGAGGCTGGGATACCGGCCCTGGCAACGTCTTAATAGACTTAGCAGTACAGCAGTTAACCGACGGTCGCCAACACTACGATGCCAACGGTCAATGGGCAGCCACGGGCCAACCGTGTCAGGCGTTGGTTGACCAATGGTTGCAACATCCCTTTTTTGCGGA
>DATNQK010000199.1:0-11233 GCA_036704065.1 Stenomitos sp. | reverse complement strand
TCACGCGAGCAACGACAGCGCACACTATCCCTTCTAGAACGAGGACAATTGCGGCTGCTGTACCTTTCTCCAGAGTCACTCTTGAGTACTGTCCTATGGGAACGCTTAAGATCAGTGGCCCCTCAGGTTAATCGATTGGTGGTGGACGAGGCCCATTGCATTACCCAGTGGGGCAGCAGTTTTCGGCCTGTTTATCGTCGGCTTGGCGCGGCTCGCATGGCACTGGCCCAGGGTCGTGCACCCACTACACCAGCACTGGCGATCGCCGCTTTTACCGCAACAGCCGATGCAAAAACACAACAGGACATCCAGCAAGCCCTCGATTTACACCAGCCACGGGTGTTTCGCAGTAGCCCCTACCGTCGCAATTTAAGCGTAGGGGTAACGCGGGTTTATACAGTAGCTGCACGCCGCGATCGCCTTCTGTCCTTTATCCGCGCCCAGAGCAACAATTCTGGATTGGTTTATACGCGCAGCCGACGCGACAGTGAAGCCCTAGCTCTATGGCTAACGCAACAGGGATTCACAACAGCGGCATATCATGCGGGATTAAGCGCTCAGGAGCGGCGTCAAATTGAGCAGCGGTGGTTAAGCGGCCAGTTAAGGTTTACCATCTGTACCTCGGCTTTTGGCATGGGGGTTGATAAGAGTGATGTGGGGTGGGTGTGTCATTTTCATCCCCCTTTAACACTGGCGGAGTATTTACAAGAAATTGGCCGGGCCGGACGGAATGGACAATCTGCGCAAGCGTTGCTGATTGCAAGTGAGGCAACAGGTTTACTAGACCCGACAGATAAACAACGAACCGCAGGATTTATGCGCCAGATGCAGCAACAGCATCAACTTGCCCAACGGTTAGTGCGCAGTCTCCCCCGCGAAGGGAAGCTACAAGATGTGCTCCAACAAGAGCCACAGGCGGAACTGGCGTTGGCCCTATTGCATCGGCAGGGGGCACTGGTCTGGCTCGATCCGTTTTGCTATCGTCTAACGACTCAGCATCCGTTGTCTGCTCCGGTCAATGCAGCTTCGGCTTTAGAGGACTACTTGGCGACGCGAGGGTGTCGGTGGCACTTTTTGTTAGCGGCGTTTGGGTTTGGCCGCGAGGCACAAGGGCTGCGTTGTGGACACTGCGATCGCTGTCTGAAAAAAAGCTAAGTTATTCGGGATGATCGGTGACGCCTTCCAGAAATGCGATCGCCATTTTTCCCCATAAAGTCTCTTCGCTGAAATGTTCACCCATTTTGAAAGTGGCTTTTTTTCCACCGTTCCAGAGACGCTTGAGGGTAAGGAAATTTTTCCAGCGCTGAGGCTGCGTTTTTTCAAGTTCTTGGAATTCTGCATCAATGATGGGCTGGAGAGCAGCTTTAGGCGTCTGTGCAGGATATTTTTGCTGAAGGGTAGCGAAGAATTCTTGGTAGTCGGCAAGGAGTTTGTCAAAATTTTGTTCCGAAGCGTATATGTGTTGGGTCGCTTCTTGACGACCGCCCGATTGAACAGTTTCGGCAAAGTTACCAATGCTTGCTCCGCGCAGGTCGTATTTAGAGGGTTCCGACATTGCTTTACCTCAGTTGAGCAGTTTCGAGTGGGTAGAGTTCAGTGATCGGCAATTTAGCAACAAATCAAATACTCATAGACTATGCTGTTCGTCTGCTTTATGTACCTAAAAATTGATCAGATTTAATTCACAGCAAATTCGGTTAATTTACGGCGATCACTTGGTTTAAATCCCAAGACGATTTGATTTTTGGGAATTCCCAGAGCAACCAACTCGCCTGCAATTCCTTCTTCAGTCCCATCCTGCTGAATCCAGATTTTGTCATCAACAATATCAATGTGAATTAGTATGCCATAAATCCGATAGCCATTTTCCCATCCTGTTTCTATTAATAGATAATGCTGATTTTCAGGATCTACTACTTTTTCTATCCTGGTGTTATCTGAGTTTCCCAAAAACTCAATGTATTGGTCAAAAATTTGCTGAATAACTGCTTGATAGTTTATTTTGATGGTATCCATTGGCTAATAAACTCCTGTTCAGGATTGAACGTTAGTAATCGAATCAATTTGTCTTCTAGCAAAATTTGCCCTGCTTCTTCTTCAAAAACTGATTTGTATACTGAGTCGGAAACTGCAAGGTAAAGGGTTCTTTCGGGGGCATATCGCAGCAGCAAGCGCTCGTACAAGATAAACTGCCCGAGAGCATCCTCTAGATCTTTTATATCGGATTCATGGGTAAAGCTTTTAACCTCAACAGCTATTTTTTCAGTACCGCGGTCAGCTGCTAAAAGCCGCTCTGCGCCTAGATCGACAAACAAGTTCTTTCGGGTAAGGCGGATACGAAAGGGATCGTGGGTGATCTGCCAGCCTGCTTTGGTCAGAGAGTTTTTAACACAATTGTGAAAGATGTCTTTGGCAGGCATTAGTGATGCCTCCTTTCAAGGATCATAAGGTCTATTTCAATACCCTGTCTGCTTGCAGAAAGATCATTCATTTTTTCGAGACATCGCAGAGATGCGGCAGCTTTGGGACGGACTTAGTGTTTAGGGTCGGTGAAGGTTTGGCAAAGGATGTTGAGGATGAGTTGTTTTTATTCGGGGTTTTGCAGCATGGGAAATTCCTGGGTTATTGAGGTGTTTCTGGGGGCGGGGATGGATAGGGTTGAATTTGGGTGGTTTGTTGAGTGCCGTATTGATTTGCTGCCCAATTGGCTATGCTGGCTCCGCGAAAATCGTAGGTGATCTGGGTGGGAATACTTACAGGAGATTGTACTGGGTTGGGATTAGTTTGGGTGTTTTCGGGTCTCTGGAGTTCGGCGACAGCCTTGAGTTGCATGGATTCAATGGTTTGGATAATGTTGTAGTTGTAATATTTGCAATTAGCTTGAATTCCTTGAATTGCATGAAGTGCAAAGTTTCCTGCTGAGGTGGAAATTAGCTTTGCCAACTCGGGAAGCAGCTTACCTCTATCGTTAGACGTTATGTTCCCCAGAACTTCTGACACTGTTGAGGAAACGAGAAAATCAGGATCTTCTATCATTTCAAGTAATCTGGCGGAAGATTTTTCTCTACCAATTTTTCCTAATGCTCTTGCAGAAGTAGATCGCAAGCAGTTATATGGAGATCTTGAAGCCTTTAAAAAGGTTTCTTCTAGATCAGAGCGGAAGAGTAAGCGTGGTTGTAAATCACAAAGGTTGACTAGAGTTTGCGCATCGGTATCACGAATATCATCATCCCTTTCCTCATCAATGGTGCAAATGCACTTTGAAATTGCTGATTCAGGGATTTCAATATCAGAGAGGGCAAACGATTTATATAGTTTCATCAAGGCATTTGTTGCACTACTACGAACCAGAAAATGATCATCACTCAATGTCTTAAGTAAATAGGGAAGAGCGTCTTTCCCCAAAAGATCTTCTAGAATTCTAATCGCATGCCCTCTAACATATTGATGGGGATCTCCCAAAGCTTCGATTGTCCATTCGGTAGCAGTTTTCTCATCTATCACACTTATTAATTCACAAAGTGCATTGCCTCGATGAATGGGATCTTCAGATCTAATACATTCAATATATATATCAATTCTTTTATTGAAAGCGTCTCTTTGCCGTTTTTCAAAAAACACTTGGTTTATTTTTTTGTCTGACAATTGCTTTAACGCATTGGCTGCTTCCTCATGAACATCTTTATTTAAATCTAAAGAAGCAAAAAACAATAGCGGTTCAAGCCTATAATCGTCTCTCTTTTTTGCTATTTGAATTGCTCTTCTTCGAAGTTTGCAATCTTGACTATTCATAGCTTCTTTCAAGCCAGAAAGTAAAACTTCAATATCTATATTTTGCAAGGCATGCTCAGCACTTACAATAATATCCCAGTACGGTCTTCTTGATTTGTCTATAGATAAAGCTACTGATAAATCCCTTCTTTGTGTTCCCAGCTTAGGCTCTACTTCATTCAAAATTTCCAATAAAGGAATTACTATTTCAGACGTATCAAACTTCTTAAGAGCCCAGATTGCTTGCCCTTGAACTTCAAGATCTGGATCTTTCAAAACATTAATAAGTGTAGGAAGAAGTTTATTATCAGCCAAATCACTCAGCTTTTTCACTGATAACTTACGGACACTAGAGTCTGAATCCTTGAGAGAAATTTGCAACATAGAAATCATGTCATCAGAGTGCAAATCTTCTGTCTTCCAAACTATTCTTTTTCTGATATTTACTTCTTCAATTTGAAGCATTTCCTTTAAAATACACAATGCTTCTCTTGATTGTGTGGCCATCAAAAGATCCACTTTTAGCCATTTTGGCACCTTTAGGTCATATATAATGCTCACCGTAGATGCCTGAATCTCTGGCTTCACTTTTCCTGCCAATTTAGCTGAAAGTTTTAAATCAATATCCAATGATTGCCTAATAATATGGGTTGCTAAATCCTCATTCTGTATGAGTGCCAACATAAGAGCAACAGGTTCTGTCCATTTCAAATAATTGAGATACTCGCGCTCTAGTTCAAAATCTCCAATTTGTTCTTGCTCAAATTTTCTCAGTAATGCCTCAGCCGCGTAATATTCCTGAATTAGTTGATGTATAAACTCTAATACGTTGTCAGTTTTATTTTTGAGTAAATGGTACTTTAGTAAGTCTTTAAGACAGTTTCGGGCAGTTTTACTAGGATTTGGCTCATTGCAGAAAAGTTTTTGTAGTTCCTGCTCAGCTTCCCATTGATCGATTGTGGTGCGAGAATCAATTGGTGTAGCTCCATTCATCATGACAAAAGCCAAATGAGATAACGCAGGAGACCAAAGATCTCTATCTGATAAAGGCGTAGCATCCCCTTTCAGTACAGCTACCTCATACTTCCGTACACTGCTCAGTTCATAAGTTTTTGTAAATGTCCTGAAGATTTCACCTAAATTTGATGGGAGTTCTGCCTGTGGACTTTGCTTGAATACTTCGCACAACATCCACAACAACAGCGGCGTTTTCGCAAACTCCCGCAACCGATCCTTCAACTGCCTCAGCATCACCTCCGCCTGCTCCGACAAATACGATCGCACAAACATCTGCATCTGCGCTTCCGACAGCGGCTGCATCTCTAGCTTTTTCTCAAGCCCAAAGTCGCCCCCTAAACTCAAATCCCGCGTTGTAAAAATCATCAATACCTGGGGGGAATCTTTCCGAAACTTCGCCACCTCCAACCGTGCCTCCTCCGAAGGCAACTCGTTTAGACCATCGAGCAACAGCAACAACCGTCCGCGAAACAGTAGGTCTTCGATCTGGCTGCGATCAAGCGGGAGTTGGTGGCGTTTGAAAAAATCGCGGATGAGATCAACAACAGACGTTTGCCAGAACCGCAGTTCAACTAAAACGGGAACACAATTCAACCCAACCAAGCCATCCATTCCCTCCTCGGAGGGGTGCCCGGAGGGCGGGGTGGGTCGGTCGGTAGCGCTACTGACTAACCCACCCCTAGCCCCTCCCAAGAGGGGATTAGCGAGTGAATCGGTCTCCAAGCTGCTTACAGCATTCGGTAGACTTGCACGGGTTTCTTCTAACAACAACCGTGCCAATGTCGTCGATTTCCCCGAACCTGGACGCCCCACCAGCAACACCTGACGATGTTCAGCCACACACTTACGAATCCCATCTAATACTGGAAATCGCTCAATCTTCTCCCGTGTCTCCTGACCTTGTGTGTCTAGCCCATCTGGTTCTAGCGATCGCCCCTTCGGCACCGTTTGCACCATCAACCCAAAATCGAACGGCGATACCCACGGTTGCGGTTCTTGCTGCTGCCGTGATCGCGTTTCAGCATCCGTCTGCGTATAAAATTTCCTCCACTGGGCGTATTTTTCGCTTAGCGATCGCAAATAGGGCTGAAAGTCGATTTCCATCGCCATATCGTAACAAAACCACGGTTTCCTCTTCTATGGTAAGCAATCCACCTTCTATTCGCAGATCTTGTATTTAGCCAGAAGAGTTTGAAACAGCATTAAACATCTCTAAAAATGAATTTAAAAACTTTATGGCCAAGCAATAGAGAGCAGTGCCATAGATCTTTCACAGAGATCCACGTACTTTCCTAAAGAATCTTTAGACCCATGAGACGTACAGCGAAATTAAATCGTAAAGTTGTACACAAATCCAGATTCTGATAGCAAGATACGCTGGCTTCGAGCGATTTAACCACGTTTTACTCTTCAAACATTGATGAACCCTAAGAAATGGCTTCTTTTCTGTTTTATTGCTGCACTGGCAGCAGTATGCATTATTAGTCAACCTTTGCAGTGGACCCGAGTGAACGCTCAGTCTGCGGTTGGTAAAGGCGAACTTGTGATGATTACCTCCCCCGACTATCCTCCTTACGAGTTTTACGACACCACAGGGGGAGAGCGCAAAATTGTCGGATTCGATGTTGATATTGCCAATACCCTAGCCCGCGAATTAGGGTTTAAACTCAAAATTCAAGAATCAGACTTTAATGGCTTGATTCCAGCATTGCAAGCCGGTCGTGCTGATTTTGTGATGGCTGGCATGACTCCTACGCCAGAACGCAAGAAAAACGTCGATTTTTCTATTATCTATTACGACGCCAAAGACACCATCGTTGCACCTAAAGGTAGTAACCTCAAAACGCCAGCCGACCTTAAAGGCAAACAAGTGGGCGTTCAGCTCGGCACAATTCAAGAACAGAATGCCCAGGCGATCGCCAAGAAAGTTCCTGGCATCCAGCTAAAACAACTCAATAAAGTCCCCGATATCATTCAAGAAATTCGTGCCAACCGCATCCAAGCGGCCATCATCGAAGATACCGTTGCCCAAGGCTTTATCCAATCCAATCCAGACCTAGAATATACAGCCATCGCCTCAGAAGAACAGTCGGGTTCTGCGATCGCATTTCCCAAGGGGTCTAAACTAGTTGCACCCTTCAATCAAGTGCTGTCCAAAATGAAAGGCAGCGGCGAACTAGAAACCCTTGCCACAAAGTGGTTTTCCATGAATACCACCGCCTTAGAGGCACAAAAAGCCCCCGAAGCACCTGCCAAAAAAGGTGGACTCAACATTAACTTCGGTCGCTTAAGCTTCGACGACTATCTCTTCATCCTCAAAGGCATCCCTACAACCTTACTGTTTACACTCAGTTCCGTCCTGTTAGGGCTCATTGCCGCCACCGGACTTTCCTTGCTCAAAATTTCTGGGATTAAGCCATTGCAGTGGTTTGCCAATGCCTATACTTCCATTTTTAGAGGCACACCGCTACTGTTGCAGCTCTCTCTGATTTACTATGCCATTCCTCAACTCTTTGGGTTCGATATTACGCCGCTCCAAGCTGGGGTAACCACCTTCACCCTTAACTCTGGCGCGTATATGTCAGAAACCATTCGTGCCGGCATTCAAGCCGTGGACAAAGGCCAAAGCGAAGCATCCATGTCACTCGGAGTACCCTACTCCATGATGATGAAAGATATCATTTTGCCTCAAGCCTTAAAAAATATCTTGCCTGCCTTGGTGAACGAAACCGTCTCCTTACTCAAAGATTCCTCCCTCGTCTCCACCGTAGGCGTCGTCGAAACCCTACGCGCCAGCCAAATTGTCGGGGCCAACAAATACATTTATTTCGAGCCACTATTGACGGCTGGCTTACTTTACTACCTCATGGTCGTCGGCTTAACGGCAGCCGCTTCAACCTTGGAACGTCGCCTGAAGCGTAGCGACTAACGAGACTTTATATGAGGCCAGAACCTGTAGTAGCTGCGTTTCTATCTCCTTCGAGCCCTACAAGACACATCACAGTTCTATTTACCCTTTCACTTTCTTGGCGAGGCAACTAACCAATGGCAACGGAAACTGTACTACGCACCGAATTTTTACATAAATCCTTTGGCCCTCTAGAAGTCCTGAAGGGAATTTCCACGGAACTCCATAAAGGTGAAGTGGTAGCTATCTTAGGCCCTTCTGGCTGTGGCAAATCAACATTGCTACGCTGTATGAACTTGCTGGAAAAACCCACCAAAGGACGGCTCTATTTTGGCGATCAGGATCTAACCAGCCCAAAGGTCAACATTGCTAAAGTACGTCAAAAAATTGGCATGGTATTTCAGCATTTTCACCTGTTTCCACACATGACGGTTCTAGAAAATGTGACTTATGCACCCATCAAGGTTAACAAGGTCGCACCCCTGAGCGCCAAAGCAGAAGGGTTAGAGTTGCTCACGAAGGTAGGTTTGGCAGAAAAAGCCAATACCTATCCGGCAAAACTCTCTGGCGGTCAGAAACAACGGGTGGCGATCGCCCGTGCCTTAGCGATGAAACCAGAAGTCATCCTCTTTGACGAACCAACCTCCGCCCTCGACCCCGAAATGGTACAGGAAGTCCTCGAAGTAATGAAAGGCTTAGCCCAAACAGGAATGACGATGGCGATTGTAACCCACGAGATGGGATTTGCCCGCGATGTATCAGATCGGGTGTGGTTTTTAAATCAAGGCATTTTAGAAGAAGATAGCCCACCCCAGGAATTCTTCCGCCAACCAAAGTGCGATCGCGCTCAACAGTTCTTAGAAAGAATGCTGAAATAAAACTAATTTTGATCATCCAGCCACACTGAAATCAAAGGTATTCATCTTTAGCTCTATCTCAGAACAATGCAACGACCCGCTTATCGCCAGCAGAAAACTCAAGATATGAGTCTGGCGATAGTTTTTACATAGTTACACAAGTTCCAAATAGAGGATTTTCTCTATCAAAATCTGGATTTTTCTTATAACGAATTCAACACAAATACCATAACCCAATTAGTTTTCACCGCAGGCTGTCACACTCTGCATAAAAATAAATGTGGGCGAAAGGGATTAGCTTTCGCCCACGAATGTGAGATGAGGATGAGTTAAATCAGGCTACTAGAATGAGAACGTAACTCGTACTAGCCCTTGAATTAAAGGAGGAGTGGTACTGCTGTTGTTGGGATTTAATATCGCCATCACGATAGGCGTAATGGCAATGTTGTCGTTGACCGGGATACGATAGAACGCTTCAAAGTTGGTCTGGGTTTTATTGTTAATGCCACGGCCTGAGGGCAAGTCGTTAATAAACGGCTGTCCACCTGCTACGCCCAACATTGAACCAGGCACGAAAAGATCTTTCACTGCCGCACCAGCCATCCAGGTCTGAGCGATAAACTTCCCAGCACTTACGCCGCTGTTGTCATAGGGGATGGGTGTTGCCCCCCCGTAGGCCTTGGCACTAGAAATACCGTAGCGAGCAAATAGCCCGAATCGGCCTAAACTCAACTCAGCATTGATACCACCTGCATTCTGGGAAATGTTCGATGTTGCTGAATTGGTGTATTGCAGTCGTACAGCAAAGTTGTTTTTGTCATCCTTGCCAAACTTCTTCGCATATTCCAGTTCAGCAGTTCCTTGGTAAGGATCGCCAAACAAACCGCCACCAAAATTGTTACCTACCGCGTTAAACGGACTGGAGGCAATATAAACCGCTTTGAATGCGAAAGGACCGCCGCCAATCTGCCAGTTGATCCCTGCCCCTGCACCGCCTTTAAAGTTGACTTCGTAAGGGTTAATCAACGGGTTATTGATGAAGAACCAAGAACTGAAGCCAGTGGTGGGGCCGGTGTAGCTGTTCAGGTCGATGATGTCGGTCGCATAAAACAACGGACCAACGGTTACAGACAGATCTTTAGTCGGCTTGAACGTATAAGACAACCGATACAGCCCTGCAGTACTGGGATAGCCTGTCCAATAATATTGACCAGGCACAAAGAAAGACTGGTTGCCAGGATTCGTCGCAGTACTGCCAATATTGGCGGCACTAAACAGGTCTTGTCCGCCATTTCCTACAAACAGCGTTGTTTGGAGTAAGTCACTGCCCTGGAAACTGGTGTTAAAGCTCAGCTGAACCGATGCGATCGCCGTTGCTTTGGTATCTTCCAGGCTAGGGTTGCCCGATAGAGGATCGGTATAGACCTTAGAGCCAATCTTTTCGCCATAGGATGCAGAAAAGATCGCCAAGCCGTTTAACTTCGTTGTTGTCGAAAACTGCTGAGCCTCTAAGGTGGCAGTTCTCGCCTCTAGTCCATCCACTCTGCCTTTGAGGGTCGCAAGCTCTGCTTTGAATTCTTCTTGCAGCGCCTTAACCGTCTCTAAATCTTCCTTCGTTGCAAAGCGATCGCTAATCTGATCAAGACAAGCATTCAGGGCTGCGGCCATTTCATAACGAGTTGCAGCGCGATTGCCTCGAAATGTCCCATCTGGATAGCCTGCAATACAACCATATCGCTCAACCAAAGACTGTAAAGCCTGGAAGGCCCAGTCCGTTGGCTGCACATCCGAAAGTTGAGAAACAGATGTCACCTGGCCGATGCGGAGACTGTCTTGTTTCAACTCCCGTGCCAGGGGCCCAATTTCCTGTGCCACCTTCATTGGCGACGTTTCCACGACGGGTGTTTGGGCACTGAGATTGCCGTTAACTTCAGCCTGAGTGTTCGCTTCAGCCTGAGCGCTCGCTGGCACTTCGTTTTGACTTTGGGAACCGGCCTCTAGAGGGGCGGCTTGAGCAGACATTCCACCCATCATGCTTAACAGCACAAGGGTTAGTACAAGTTTTAGATTTAAACCATTCATTGTCTTTGTACAACACTCCTACACACCTGAAATCCATACATTCACATAAGCTTGAAAGCGATTAAAAGCGAGGAATACACTTTCAACGCCTGGTTCAAGCAGGAGTTAAGGCAACCTTAAATCAGCCCCAAAAAGCTGAAATTCGCTGCTCAAAACGCTCTAAACTGCTTGCCAAAAACAAACAGAATAGATAGGAGGGTATGGAAAAATGTAAAAAATTTCACCGAGTTCGGCCAAACCTAGCTTTTTACCAAAATTGGCATTTAAGCACCGATTCACTGCCAGAACCAGGTTATTTACGGTTTAACACTAACTTAACCCCAGATTGAGATTGTGTGCCCTAAGATACATTTTTTAGATTGAAACAATCAATTTTCAGGATTTGATAACGACATAAAATCAAAAAATTCTTTCGTGGCCAAAAAATACAAATTAAATGCTTTACTGTTTTTACAGCTTAGTTCTTATACCAATTCTTCAAATTCCAGCTACAGATAAAGCCTTAAGGATAGAGGCTCTCCCTGTTAGGGAAGCGATGACTGCTTGTGTCATCGCTTGGAGTCTCTGGGTGATGAATACTTTCAACTGATCCAGGTTT
>DATNQK010000198.1:0-2380 GCA_036704065.1 Stenomitos sp. | reverse complement strand
TTTATTGCTACAAATCACAATGAACAGGCAAAAAGAGAGTTTTTCGGCGAATCGCTGGCCGGAAAACTTTGTTTTCCGTGCTTAAACTCCTGATTGAAATAATTTTAATCTCTATCGATTGAGATTGCTTGATCTGAGATTTTTGGCTAATTATTGCTGATTATTCCAATAAATCAATTGAGAACGGCTTTGCTCGTTGTTATGAATGAGAATTGATTTTTGAGGGGTAATGATCGCAAATTTGTTTTTGCAATATCAGACTATTTGTGATGAAATCTGGACTCTGCTATCTAAGGCACAGAGCTACTTTGAGTAAGCTTGGAAGATCTTTTTTCTCTCTTATTGGTTGACATTTCTTTCTGGTTGATGAATAATCCTGAAGGCTTTGGCTTAGTGCTCCGAAATAAATTTTCGGTATAAGCCTTGTTAAGTTGCGATATTTCTTGAGAGTGTAGTGCCTCGGAAATATCCGTGCTTTAGATGGAATTCCCTCGATTTCTCGCCTTTTTGACGTCATATTCCAAAAAGGCAAGCTCAAGAAAATTGCGAGCGGTTTTCTTGTGGCTTTTGTTGTGTCGTTGTTCCTCAGTTATGAAAAAAACACCCTTGATTAAGTCTGCTTGTCAGGCTGGATTTCTGCTGTGCTCAGTTTTATTGAGTGTGCTGATGCAACAGCATTCTACCCGTGCTGCGGGATTTAATTTGGTATGGTCTACAGCGTTTAGTTCTTCCTTAAAAACATCGGAATGGAACATTTACAATAATGTGCCCTTCGGTAGCAGTAGTACGGCCTGTTTCATGCGTGCTAATACTTGGGCCAGTGGTGGATTCTTGAATCTTCTGGTGAATCAGAATTCATCGGGCGGTTGTGCTTGGAGTCGACCCTATGCATCAGGCGCTTTAGATACCTATTTTTATAAACCTGCCCTAACCTATGGGCGATGGGTAGTGCGTGCAAAGATGCCGACGGGGCATGGTGTTACGGGCTATATTGGCTTGTTCCCTGTCAACGGGAGCTGGCCGCCGGAGATTGATATTGCTGAATATATTGGTAAGGAAAAAGACAATCTATTTATCACGCAGCATTATGGGACGGCATCGAACCATCAGCAAGATACTGTGGTTTTAAGGCGGACTAGGAGTGCTTTCTCTAAGACTCACTTACGCTCCAACTCCAGATTGGCCAAGCAATGTCTAGGCACTTCTAAACGCTCTACTGCTCCGAAGTCGACTAAGGCGAATGCGATACCTGACGACAGGAATGTGGCATCGCCAGGGCCATTAAACCTTTGTAAATATGCGGCTAAGTCGCTATCTTCCGGCTCAACACAGCCTCAATCTGCCAGTGGCAAGAGTGTTCCATCCTCTTATTGGACCAATTCCTTCCATACCTATACGTTGGAGTGGGTTCCAGGACAACTGCGGTATTACATTGATGGACAGTTGCGCGTCACTCAGGCGCAAAAATTTAGCGCTGTTCCCAACATGATGAAGTTGGCAGTGGGAACTGGAACCGGAAACTGTGGAGCGCATTGGGTGGGGTGTCCTGAAGAGGCTTCCTCTAAGGGATTGTCTTGGCCATTGCCCTCAACGATGCAGGTGGACTTCATTAAGGTGTATCGATACGTTCCCTAGAGGGTCTCTCATGGCTTAAAGGCCGATTGACCTAGACAGAGATTCGCACAATCTCCAAGTCATACATTCTCCGGTTGGTCTGTGATATGGAATGGCTGGTGCTGATTGTGCGGATTTCTTTACTTTAGGAGGGTTAAGTGCGTTACACTGGCTGGCGTTGGTGCGCTAAGAGGTTGAGGCAGCTGAGATGGGCGGAAAACTAAAACAAACAGATCCAACGGTAGTCCCAGCGGCTGCTGATGGCTATTCCCGTCCAACCTCCAATGTTGCAGCCACCTCCAGCCAGACCTGGTCCGTTGAAGACAGCGAGCAACTTTATCAAATTCGAGGTTGGGGCGAGCCTTATTTTTCGGTGAATGAGGCGGGGCATGTGATTGTTGCCCCTAAAGGCGATCGCGGTGGTTCTTTAGATCTGTTCGATTTGGTGAATGCACTGAAACAACGCGATATTGCTTTGCCATTGCTGATTCGGTTTGCAGATATTCTGGAAGATCGCATCGAACGGCTGAATGCCTGTTTTGCCAAGGCGATCGCTCGGTATAACTATCCTAGTGTTTATCGCGGCGTTTTCCCGATTAAGTGCAACCAGCATCGACATCTGGTGGAAGATTTGGTGCGCTTTGGCAAAGCACATCAGTTTGGCATCGAGGCGGGATCTAAGCCGGAACTGATGATTGCCCTGGCCATGCTGGATACACCGGGGGCATTGCTGATTTGCAATGGCTATAAAGATCGCGAGTACATC
>DATNQK010000197.1:0-11389 GCA_036704065.1 Stenomitos sp. | reverse complement strand
GTGCGGCAAGTGTGTGATGGTCTGCCCTCACAGTGTGATTCGCGCGAAGGTCTATGATGCCGACCAACTCGCTGAAGCACCCGATCACTTCAAATCCACCGCAGCCCGCGATCGCGACTGGCATGACCTGAAGTTCACCATCCAGGTAGCAGCGGAAGACTGTACAGGCTGTGCGCTATGTGTGGATGTGTGTCCCGCCAAAAACAAACTGGAACCTCGCTTTAAGGCCATCAACATGGCCCCACAACTGCCTCTACGGGAACAAGAACGCGACAATTGGAACTTCTTCCTCAACTTACCCAATCCTGATCGCACTCACCTAAACTTGCACAAAATTGGGCAGCAGCAAGTCCAAGAACCGCTGTTCGAGTTTTCGGGTGCCTGTGCCGGATGTGGCGAAACGCCTTACATTAAGCTGGCAACCCAACTGTTTGGCGATCGCATGTTGGTGGCCAATGCCACGGGCTGTTCGTCGATTTATGGCGGCAACCTCCCCACCACCCCCTGGACGTTCAATGCCGAGGGACGTGGCCCAGCGTGGTCGAACTCGTTGTTTGAGGATAATGCTGAGTTTGGTCTGGGGTTCCGAATCGCGTTGGATCAACATATTGAACAGGCGATCGCCCTGCTCCAACACCTAACCCAGCAACCCAATTCCCCTATCCCAGCGGAGTTGACCACAGCGTTACTGGCAACGGCTCAAACCGACGAAGCGGAAATTTTTGAGCAACGGGAGCGAGTAACCCAACTCAAGGGATATCTCGCCAACTGGCTACACCAGCCCCTTGTGCCGCCCGAAGTCACCGAACAGATTGCCAGCCTTCAAACCTTGGCGGATTACCTGGTGAAGAAAAGTGTGTGGATCATTGGCGGGGATGGTTGGGCCTATGATATCGGCTACGGTGGCCTCGATCATGTGCTGTCCAGCGGTCACAATGTGAATATTCTGGTGCTAGACACTGAGGTTTATTCCAACACGGGTGGGCAAATGTCCAAATCAACGCCGAAGGGTGCGGTGGCTAAGTTTGCAGCGGGGGGTAAGCCTGCGCCCAAGAAGGATTTGGGGCTGATGGCGATGACCTATGGCAATGTTTATGTGGCCAGTGTGGCGATGGGGGCACGGGATGAACATACGCTGCGTGCCTTCCTAGAAGCGGAATCTTACGATGGTCCATCGTTGATTATTGCCTACTCGCACTGTATTGCCCACGGCATTGATATGCAGAAGGGAATGCAACATCAAAAGATGGCGGTGGATTCTGGGCGGTGGTTGCTCTATCGCTACGATCCGCGTCGAACAGACCAAGGCGAAAATCCGCTTCAGTTGGATTCGCGATCGCCCAAGCTTCCCGTGGAGGCAAATATGTACAGCGAGAATCGATTTAAGATGCTCTCGCGCAGCAGCCCAGATGATGCAAAGCGCTTAGCGAAGGAGGCACAGGCGGAGGTCAATACGCGCTGGCAAATGTATCAATACCTGGCAGCACGTCCAGGGTCATCTGCATCTGAATAGCAGGGGTACCTAAAGCGAGATCGGAGTTTTCCTTCAAGCTTGATACTTCATAAGAAGCTTCTGCCATGCTATCAATGCTATCATCGCACCAATAGGGAGACAGCGTTACTGCACAGCAGAGAGCGGCCATGGCAAATCTAATCGTCCGCAATATTGATGAAGCGATCGTCAAAGCGCTGAAAAAGCGAGCGAGCCAACATGGGGTTAGTGCTGAAGCCGAACACCGCAAGATTCTAGAACAGGTCTTGCTGCATCCGCCCAGAAAATCCTTAGCAGAAGTCCTTGGTCAAATTCCTGATGTTGGCCAAGACTCAGATTTTGAGCGAGTTCAAGATGACCCAGCCCGCTCAGTATTTGATTGACACCAACATCATCAGCGAACTCCGCAAACAGCGCAACGCGAACTCCGGTGTTCAAACATTCCTTCAACAAGCGATCGCGCAACAAGCCCAGCTTTACCTAAGCGTCATCACGATTGGCGAATTGCGCCGAGGTGTTGAACTGATTCGGCATCGGGGCGATCGCCCTCAAGCAGCACTGCTTGAAACTTGGTTGCAGGCAGTGTTGGAAGACTACGCCGACCATATTTTGGACTTTACTGCACTGGAAGCTCAAGTCTGGGCCAAGTTGTGTGTTCCTAATCCTCACAATGCTTTGGATAAGATGATTGCGGCGACTGCACTGACTTACGGTTTAACTTTAGTGACCCGAAATGTGGATGATTTCGCTGATACAGGGGTTTCTCTGATCAATCCTTTTGAGACAGTGGCATAACTGCATGGGCGATCGCCGCAAGTGTGGCGAACGTTATTCTGCGCTGGTTCACAGCATTTGCAGTGGGTTGATGAAGCAGTGCAGTTATGGAGGACTGAGGCACGATCGCTTTACCCCCGCAACTGCGATCACACCTCAGCCAACTTACTTGATTAAATTCACCGCCTTGCCACCGAGCAAACCGAAGATGGAGGCAACGCCCATGTACCAAGCCGCATTGCAGGTGTTGAAAAGGGCAATCTGCTGATCTGATAAGTTGCCTTGCCCCGCTAGCCAGAAGGCCAAACCGCCCAACAACAAGGTTAAAAGCAACACCGAGGCAAAAACAACAGCAAACATTGGGCTGACATTGACCTTTGACATGGTTCATCTCCATTTTTGTAAAGCATTGTTCAAGAAAGCTGCACACCCAGATCCCCTCTTGGGAGGGGTGCCCGAAGGTCGGGGTGGGTCAGGATGTAATGCGACACTGCCTAAACCCACCCCTACCCCTCCCAGGAGGGGATTAAGAGACTTCAAGCATGTCTGCACCCAACCAAACCTTTTTGCGGCACACCTTCATATTCCTGAAAAAGCTGAAAACTATGGTCAGAGCTAATGTTCGGCTTTGTGTTAAAGTGTCAAACTTAAACTCTGACAGTTTTTACTTATACTGTAAGGGTTGTTAAAGAAACCTTGTTTCTATGCCTAGACAGTCGCTCAAGGCAACTTCAGAGGGGATTGCAACGCTCAAAGCAGCACTGAAGCGTAGGAAACAGTCGCAAACCTATTTAGCAGGAGCAGCGAACTGTTCACGGCAAACGATTTGGAGTCTGTTGCAAGGCAACGCCATTGATGCGGAGGTGTTTTTGAGGGTTTGTAAGCTGCTTGACCTGTCGGAGTATGAGGTAGCCGAACCTGAAGAGGACAGCGAACATTTGGAAACCGACGACCTTGTGCGACAGGTAAGAGGGCAAATTAAGGCTCGGATTCATGCACAATGCGGAAGCATGAATGTGTTGACCATGACCAAGCCTATTGGCTTGGGAGATATTTACACCGATGTCAATATTTTAGAGACCATTGCAGGGCGCAAACGTCTAGCTCTCAAAGATCTAGAGGCTCACTGTACAGAAGAAGAGTTTGAGCGGTTTGGCTATAGTTATTTGCGTAAACAAGAGGAGCGTGTTCCAGGTCTAGAGGCTGTGGATCGGTGCCGCAAAATGGTGGTGCTGGGCAAGCCAGGAGCAGGGAAAACAACATTTCTCAAGCGAATTGCAACTCAATGTAATGGGGGCACGTTTCATCCTGAACTGGTGCCAATTTTTGTGCCGCTGAAGCAGTTTGCCGAAACCAAAGGCCACCCCGATCTGCTGCCTTATATTGCCAGTCAGTGGGCTGAGTCTAAGGTTAAAGAAGCCGACAGTAAGGTGGAAACATTATTGGATGAGGGCCGCGCCTTGGTGCTCTTGGATGGGTTAGACGAGGTGCTGAAGGCAGATAGCGCTCGTGTCATTGAAGAGATTCGGCACTTTTCCGAACGGTTTCATCGCAATTTGTACGTGTTAACCTGCCGAGTCGCTACCCATGAATTTAAGCTGGAACCCTTTACGGAAGTTGAAATTGCTGACTTCGACGATGAGCAGATTGCGGTATTTGTGACCAAGTGGTTTGAACGCAAGAATCCAGAACGAACTGAGTTGTTTCTGCGTAAGCTGAAAGACAGTCCGCGCATTCGGGAATTGGCAACTAATCCATTGTTGCTAACCCTACTCTGTCTAAATTTTGAAGAGTCGGGTTATTTTTCCGAGAGCCGAGCGGCACTCTATAAAGATGCGCTGCATGTCTTGCTGAAAAGTTGGAATGCGAAAAAGCCTGGACTTCCCTACGAGGAAGTGTATCGACAGCTTACGCCAGATCGCAAAGAGGATTTGCTGAGCCAATTGGCCTATCAAACTTTCGAGCAAGGGCAATATATGTTTGGTGACGACATTGCTAAGCAACACATCCGCCATTACATCGAAAATTTACCCAGTGCCGATACAAACGTGAAGCAACTCGATGTAGATAGCGAAGCAGTTCTAAAGTCCATTGAGGGGCAACATGGTTTATTAATCAGTCGCGCTCAGGGGATTTATTCATTCTCCCATTTAACGTTTCAGGAATATTTTACAGCCCGAAAAATAGCGGCCAGTTGCAGCCCCTATACTATTGCAGACAAAACCTTACAAGAGTTAGCGCAGCGAGTAACCGATCAACGCTGGCGAGAGATTTTTCTGCTCGTGGCAGAGATACTGCCTAGTGCCGATTGCTTTTTGCAGGCAATGAAGCAACACATTGACAGATTAGTGGCCAAAGACCAGACCATACAACTAATTTTAGGATGGACGCAGGAAAAAGCTGCCTCCGCAGATGTTTCCTATAAAGCAGCGGCGGTTCGAGCTTTCTATCTCTATTGCTCTACCCTCGAACTCAACTTCATCCATGTCCTCAATAACAACACTAAACTAGGCCGCATCTTCGTTCATGTCCTCAACCGCATCCACGTCCTTGACTTCGTCCGTGCCTTTGACCACACTCTCGTTCTCGATCTTGACCACACTCTCGTTCTCGATCTTGGCCTCGACCACACCCTTAACCTTGATCTCACCCTCGCCCTTACCCTTGACCGCGCTCTCGCTCTCAACCGCTTCCTCAACCGAGACCGAGTCCGCGCCCTCGACCTCGACCACACCCTCGACCGCGTCCTCGACCGCGCCCTCGACTCAGACTTTCGTCAAGTTTTGAAAGATCTGAAAACCCAATTACCTAATCCGGAAAAGAACTTTTCAGCTTTCAAAGACTGGTGGGAAATACAGGGACTAGACTGGGTTAAGAAACTTAGAGATGCCATAATTCAATATCGTAATATTGGCTATAAGTGGGCTTTGACACCGGAGCAATTTGAGCAATTGCAGCAATATATGGAAGCCAACTTACTTCTGGTCAACTGTCTTAATAGCAACTGTTACGTCAGCCGCAGCGTTCGCGCAGAAATTGAAGAGACACTGCTATTGCCCATTGCCGCAATCGAGCAACACAAGTCGCAAGGAAGTTTCTAAATCAACAAACAATCAATCATCTGATCGTAGTGAGGAAAATAGACGAGCCGTGCAATGGAAGAAAACATCTCATGCGCCATTACGTACCAATATTTGTGGATGTATTACTCAGGTTCTGACTCCAAGAAAACAGATTTCAGATCCCTTTAACTGCTCTTGTTGAATACTTTTATAAAGCGCTCACTTGCTTCAATAGTGAATACTAAAAAATAATTCAGAATTCTGTCCAAATCTTGACTAGCAGCTACAGTAATACCATATAAATTCCACATTAGTAGCTTCTAGAGCCTCTACTGTAGCCACGAGTACCTTATTGCTCTGCCATTTCCTAATCTAAGGCATTCTGGCAAAATAGTCTTATAGGAACTTAGTTATACAGTGATGATCGCCAATATGCTGGAGGAATAGGCGATCGCTACCAAAGATAACTACGAATACTACTCTCACTGTTTCTGCTTTGAGGTTGTTTGAGAAGTCGGCAATTGCTCTTATCTCTTCATTCGATCCCCCCAGCCCCCCTTAAAAAGGGGGGAAATTCACTCAAGTTTCACTTTTTGAGAGGGAAGAGTATTGGACAAAACGTTTTCGAGGTGTTGCCAATATGTATTCGTTGTTAGTCCAAGGCTGTGAGGTTACGAATTTGATCACCCTAGAGAGCTTCAAATCTGAATATTAGGTCATCCAAAGTTGGATCCCCCCCTTTTTAAGGGGGGCGGAGGGGGGATCAAGTGCAAAGTTTTTAGCTTTTCAAACCCCCTCTTAGGGAAGTTGATATTTTGCTTCGCGCTTCGTATGTCATCGGAATCTGAATCGCTTTAACAACAAACTAGAAAGCGTATTTCAAAATACGGCGCGCTCCGACTCGTCTGAGTTCTGATCTTGAATATTGGAGGTCTGATCATGGATTTATCGACTCGTTACATGGGCCTACCCCTGCGATCGCCCCTTGTCGTCGGTGCCGCCGCGCCGCTCAGCGAAGAACTAGACATACTCAAGCGCCTAGAAGAAGCTGGGGCCGCAGCAATCGTCATGCACTCCATCTTTGAAGAACAAATCCATAAAGAAACCCTAGAGCTGCACCACCACCTGGAATACGGCACCCATAGCTTCGCCGAAGCCCTCACCTACTTTCCCGAACCAGAAATCTTCCATGTGGGCGGCGAGCAGTATCTAGAACATATCCGACGGGCCAAAGAAGCTCTGAACATCCCCATTATCGGTAGCCTTAACGGATCCTCCGTGGGTGGATGGATAGACTACGCACGCAACATCGAACAAGCCGGAGCCGATGCCCTAGAACTCAACATCTACTGGATTCCTACAGACCTAGACCTCTCCGGTGCCGACGTAGAAGCTCAGTACCTAGAGATCCTGCAACACGTCAAAAGCCAAATATCCATTCCAGTCGCCGTCAAACTCAGCCCCTTCTTTAGCAACATGGCCAACATGGCCAAACGGTGCAGCGAAGCCGGAGCCGATGCACTTGTGCTGTTCAATCGCTTCTACCAACCCGATATCGACATCGAAGCGCTAGAAGTACGCCCCCAACTGCTACTGAGCACTCCCCAAGCCCTGCGCTTGCCCATGCACTGGATTGGCATCCTCTACGGACGCATCAGTGCAGACCTCGCCGCCACCAGTGGCATCCATAATGCCCAGGATGTCGTGCGGCTCCTGATGGCAGGTGCAGCTACCGTACAAATCGTGAGTGCCCTGCTCCGGCACGGGGTCGGATACCTGCGCACCATCGAACAAGACCTCGTGGACTGGCTCACAGAACATGAATACGCATCCGTCTCGCAATTGCGCGGCACCATGAGCCAGCAAAACTGTCCTGACCCCAGCCAGTTCGAGCGGGTGCAGTACATGAAAACCCTGCAAACCTACCATCCCCATTGGTCAATGCTGGAACAACACACCTCATAACTGGGTGTGCTTAGCATCCCATCCTTAGTAAGCCAGATAAAGCCTCTCCCCAAATCATCAAAAAAAAGCCTGAATGCATCATGCATTCAGGCTCTCTATCTCACTATCACAAGCGTGAGCGTTATGTTATTTGGCAGCCAACTCAGTTAATCGGGTGAGCACTTGGTTGGAACGCTCCGTGAACGTTTTCATCCCGTCTGCATCAAAACCCTTTTGTGCCATTAAGGCTAAGTCATACACATACTCGCAAATTTGATCTGCAAGTTCTGCCGCAGGCGATGAACCAGAACCACTAATCACAGTACCTTGGCTAATGTTGATCAGATTCTGGATCAACGGATGGGACGTATTGACCAACAGCGTATGTTCCTCAGGAAACTGCACTTGTTGCTGCTGCATCATCGCCATTAACTCCTGCATCCGTCGCGCCGATTCTGGCAACAAAATCATGGCAGGGGGTGCAGCTTGGGCATTATCAGACTTCAGTGCTTCAGTGCGGATGGTCACTTTGGGTTTCTTCAGTGCCGCTTCAAACAACTGCTTAATGCCTTCACTGCGGGTTTGGTTGGTCTTCGGATCGACAATTTCTGCCGCTTGATCCTTGTCGATCAAGGTTTCATCCAGATCGGAATCGACGCGAGAGAACTTCACGTCGGAGTATTCCCGCTCTAGGAACGGCACAAAATGGGTGTCGATAAAGGTATCCATAAACAGCACTTCCAAGCCCTGCTTCTTGTGCAGTTCCACATAGGTGGCTTGGTTGACCTCATCGGTGCAGTAGTACACCTTATTGGCATGGCGCTCTTTATTGCGCTCTAGGTAGTCCTTGATGGTGGTATAAGACCCAAGCTTGGACGGTTCCGAACTCCAGGCATCGTCACCCTCCTTGCTTTCGGTCGGGGCAGATTCTAGCTCGGCAGTGCTACGGAAGATCAGAATATCTTCCACTTGCTTTTTAAACTTCTCATCATTGAGTGAACCGAACTTCACGAAGGTGCCGAGATCTTGCCAGCACCGAACATACTCTTCGCGATTGTCGCGGTACAGCTCCTTAAGGCGATCGCCCACTTTCTTGGCAATGTGGTCTGCAATCTTGCGCACCGTACGATCCGCTTGCAGGAAGCTGCGAGACACGTTCAGAGGAATATCAGAACTATCAATCACGCCACGCAGCGGCATCAAGAACTGAGGAATCACTTCCTCGCAATTGTCGCTAACAAAGACTTGATTGCAGAAGAGTTTGATTTGCCCCTTGGTGACATCAATATCTGGCTTGATTTTAGGGAAGTATAAAATCCCATTCACCACAAAGGGATAGTCCGTATTGACATGCACCCACAACAGTGGATCTTCTTGGAACGGGTAGAGGTAGCGGTAGAACTCTAGGTAATCGTCCTTGCTGAGTGCGCTAGGAGATTCTTTCCAGGGTGCTTTCTGGCGGTTGATTTGCTCTTCATCGAGCTTGATGGAAACGGGTAGAAAATCGCAGTAGGTTTTAATCAACTGCTTGATGCGCTCTGGCTCCAGGTAGGATTCTTCTTCCTCTTGGAGAGTCAGCGTAATGGTGGTGCCGCGTTCGGTACGGCTAGAGCTCGTCAGCACAAATTCCGTCGAACCATCACAGGACCAATGCACAGCTTCAGCACCCGATTGGTAGGAGAGGGTATCAATTTCTACCGTTTTCGCCACCATGAAGGAGGAGTAAAACCCTAACCCAAAGTGCCCAATAATCGCTTGGTCAGCACTGGCCTTATACTTCTCGACAAACTCCTCTGCACTGGAGAAAGCCACTTGGTTGATGTATTTCTTAACCTCATCGGCGGTCATGCCGATCCCGTTGTCGGAAATTGAGAGCTGCTTTTTATCTTTGTCAATGCGAATGACAATTTCCGGTTCGCCCAGTTCACCCGCATACTCGCCGGAGAACGAAACCATTTTCATCTTTTGGATGGCATCCACACCGTTGGAAATCAATTCCCGCAGGAAAATTTCATGATCGGAGTAGAGCCACTTCTTAATGATGGGGAAGATATTCTCGGTATGGATCGAGATGGTGCCCTGTTCTGCGATCGCCATAAGGATTGCCCAGATTAAGTCATAAAGTATATTGCTGCCATTGTCAGCCGAAGCGATTGGCCTTGCCAAGCCAAAGGGATAGCGAAATGTCCGACGCTGCTTCATTCGGATTTCCGAACCTAACCCTATCGAGGTACCTCAGATCGCCTCAGATCATCCTCAAGAATTAGGGCTGCATCGAGCCTCTACACTAGGCTGAAGCCTGCCAGACAAATGGGTTAAGCCACACAACACGGTAGACTAAGGAGGAACGCTATCCTCCCATTCAGTAATGGACGCGAATGCTGCGTTAGAGCGAATTGATCACCTGATTTGGCAGAAAACGGGCGATCGCCTCAGCGAATTGCAGCGCACCATCATTGAACAAGTGTGGCAGGGGCGCACCTATTTAGACATCGCAGAACGGTACGGTTGCACCGAAGGTCATGCCAAGGATGTGGGCTCCGACCTATGGAAACTCCTCTCTGAAGTCTTGGGCGATCCCATTTCCAAGAAAAATTTGCGGCTGACCCTAATGCGCTGTCTTCAGGAGGTTGAGGCACCCAACCAAAACCCCGAACCAGATCCCTATTTTGTAGGCCGAGAGGCGGCGATCGCCCATCTACACACCGTCGTGGCCCAAGGGGCAAAGGTCATCGCCATTCACGGAGAAGGGGGGATTGGCAAAACAGCACTGGCTCGGCATTATTTGCAATCTCGCGGATTTGAGCCTGTCCTGGAATTGCTGATGGCCAAAGATCCACAAGGGGTAACACCCGCACAACAAGTGGTCGAGGAATGGCTCAAGCACGACTTCCAAGACGAAACAGGGTTGGCCTTTGGCATCGCCTTAGAGCGTTTAAAGCGGCACCTGCGACGCAGAAAAGTCGGTCTTTTGATTGACAACATCGAATCAGCCCTTGATGCCCAGGGTCAGTTTTGCCCCCAGCAACGGGCCTACGTCGAACTCCTCAGCACCTTAGCCAGTCCTCAGGTGCAGTCCATCACTCTGGTGGCCAGCCGCGATCGCCTCTGCGAACCTTCCCTAACCCTGACGCACTATCGGTTGCCAGGATTAACCCAAAAGGCATGGCAAGATTTTTGGTCACAACTGGGCATCGCCATTCATGAACCCACCTTGAGTGCCATGCACCATGCCTACGGGGGCAATGCCAAAGCAATGGGCATCTTAGCCGGGGCCATTCAAACCGATTATGAAGGCGATATGGCAGCCTACTGGCAACAAAGCCAAGGCGCACTCTTAGCACCCACCGACCTCAAAAACTTAGTGGATAGCCAACTGCAACGGCTGCAAACCTTAGACCCCAATGCGTACCGCTTATTCTGTCGCCTCGGCTGCTACCGCTATCAAGACGTCCCCACTGTGCCCTTGGCGGGAGTTTTGGCCCTGCTTTGGGATATTCCAGAATCCCAACAACGCCCAGCGCTCGTTTCGCTGCAAAATCGCTCTTTGATTGAAGGCCGCAAAGGGCTGTATAGCTTGCATCCGGTCTTGCGTGAGGCAGCCGTTGCTCGCCTGCACAGCAGTCCCGATTGGCAAACTACCCACGAACAAGCCGCCGCATTCTGGAGCACTGCCACTGCAACCATTCAATCCACCCAAGATGCACTCTGGGCCTTGGAAGCGTATCACCACTACGTTGCCATTGCCGACTATGGCAAAGCAGGCCGCACCCTGCTCAAAAGCCGCTTGAACCAGTGGCAACAACATTTACCGCTGGGCAGCACCCTCTACCGCATGGGGTTATTGCAACCCCTCTTGAGCGCCATTCCTGCTCTACTGCCACAGATTGGCGACGATTGCAAACTGAGCGAACTCCATAACATCCTGGGCGATGTCTACTGGATTAGCGGTCAGTTACACGCTGCACTCCAAACCCAAGAGACGGCCATGCGCTTGTCTGCCGAGGCCTTGGCTTCTTATCCCGATGTGATAGAACACCGCAAACCTCGACGCTATTACACCATGTTGGGCATCGATTCTCGCCTCAGCATTGGCCTATATTGCCTGGATTTATGG
>DATNQK010000196.1:0-2102 GCA_036704065.1 Stenomitos sp. | reverse complement strand
ATCCTTCTCGTTCAATGACTTGTAAAACCGTAGCATTTGCTGCTCAATATCGGAGGAGTAGGGATTCATCTAAAAATAGAGGAGGGAAAGACCCTCAGACTATCACGAGATTCTGGACGTTATTTAATCCACCATCCTTAGGTAAAACTGAACACTGATTACCTGTCAGACATAAGTTAGGTAAAACTGTTTGAACAGCTAAATTCAGATGACCTGGTTGTTTCAGCTTGGGTTCTAGGCTGTCATGCAGAGTTCCCGAAATAGATTGGAGTTCTTGATGAACAGCCTCCCAATGAGAGTGGGCAACCATCTCGTAAGTTGCAAACCCTGCAAGGCCAAGAATGCCGCCCATGGCAGTCGCATACCAGAGCGCCAGTTGTAAGCGGGTTTGATTGAACAGCTTACTGCGGTGCATAAGGCTCATTAAAGCGGTAACCCATACCGTGAATCGTTTCGATGAGATTGTCATACCCAACTTCTGCAAGTTTACGTCGCAATAAGCGGATTTGGGCTGCGACTACATTGCTGGTGGGCTCGGCCCCGACTTCCCAGAGTTGATTGACGAGTTGCTCACTGGTAATCACCTGTCCAGGATGTTGCATAAAGTATTCCAGGACTTGAAATTCTTTTGCCGTCAGCGAAATGAGAAGTTGCTGTTTTTTTCGTTGATAACTAACTGTGTGTTTGCCATAGTCGAGAGTCAAGTGACCGACTTGCAGTTGCTGGGGTTGAATCTGGGGAGATCGCCGCTGCAATGCTCGAATCCGCGCCAACAGTTCCGCCATCCCGAACGGTTTGACTAAATAATCATCGGCTCCTGCATCTAATCCGGTAACACGATCTTCAATCCGATCCTTAGCAGTCAAGATTAAAATTGGAACAGAGGCATTGCGTTGTCGCAATTGTTGACAAAGCTCAATTCCCGATAATCCTGGCAACATCCAGTCGAAAATGGTGATCGTATAATGAATCCATTTCTGGTCCAGATAGTCCCAAGCTTCAGAACCATCTTGCACCCAATCAACAATGTACTTCTCGCGTTTCAGCACTCGTTGAATAGCTGCTCCCAAATCTGGTTCATCTTCGACCAATAGGATCCGCATGTTTTCAGAATCAATCTCCCATTAATTTTGTTTGCTAGGTCAGGATAAAACCTAGATGCAATGATGAGGAAGGTTCATGGAAGCAATCTCTTTTAGGTTTTTGTTGCCATTTGCCATCAGGTTAAACAGACCAAATCCTTTACTCATGCGACTGAACAATACAGTTGAGTTTGATAAGAAAAATATGCAAGACAGTTCTAGCGCCAAATTTAGGTATAAAGATGGCATAGAGGTCTACGGTTTGAAGCTAAAACGTCCATTAACCTTCTCTCCATTAATATCTGACAAAATTGCGATTTTGTACTCTCCATTTGCTTTGCCAGGCAAAATAGCCGTGTAGTGCTTATCTTGAGAGTTATACTTCATATCTAATGACTTCTGACTCCCATCGGGCAGTTGAACCTGAGCCGTGACTTTGGCGTTCGGAATTGCCTCGTGATTGTCACCTTTGAGTAAATAGAAATCTAAATGGGTTTTATCTGCTTCCGGCCCTGGTATAAACTCCAAATGATAAGGACCAGATTCAATGACCTGCCCGCCTTTTTCTGCTCCTTTGTGGTCGTCTTTTTCTTTAGCCTTTGATGTTGTGGCGTCGCTAGTTGTCGACGAAGTTGTTTGCGATGGGCTGTTTGGGGGACTACTCTGCGTTGTTACGATTTGATCGCCACCACTACAAGCAGTCAGAGCTAAAAGCCCAACGCTACTAGCAAGGATTATGCAAAATTTGAAACGTTTCATGAAATGTCTCCTGATATAAACTAATAAGAGAACGCTGTTTAATACTCCAGACTAGGATAAAGCTTGATTGCAACTGAAGCAGAATTCTGCGGACTTTCTTCCTAGAGTTTGAGCGGCAGTGTCTTGGGAACAAGCCAATGCCACCACCTAGTGCCGCACAAAGCACTCTAGCCGCTAACGCCAAGGGCAGGTTAACCCGAATCCCCATAGGCTGATGAGGATAGAAGCAACCACAACCAAGCAGCCCTGAGCGCTAAACCA
>DATNQK010000195.1:0-5294 GCA_036704065.1 Stenomitos sp. | reverse complement strand
TTTGCTTTGCCGCATTGATGCATCGGGTCGCGGCATCGTTATGGCTGAAGCCGTCTCCTCAGATTGGCCTTCCCTGGCAAACCGCGAACTGCCTTCCCATCTGTTGGCTTATTACCGCCAAGAAACCTCACTCGAAGCGTTTATTTCTACGCCAGATACTGACGCTGCCTACGCAAACACTCTGCCAATGCTGCTACAGACCTTGCAACGATGGCGCGTTAAGGCAGAGGTCGTTGTCCCCATTAAACATAGCGAGACCTTATGGGGCTTCATTATTATTCATCAGTGCCGCAGCGCTCGTCGATGGGATACAGCTGATATGCAGTGTTTGCGCCAAGCAGCCCTGCATATCTCGATTTCCATTGAACAAACCGAACTGCAACGCAAAAATCAGGAACTACTGGAAGTTCATCGCAAAACAGAACAAATGTTATGCGTGCAGCAAGAACAAATTACCCACGTTCTTTCTTCGAGCCCCGGCATCTTGTATAGCTGCTTGGCGCAAAATAACTATCAGCGCATCTTTTTTGGCAAAAACCTCGAAGAACTTTTGGGCTACAGCGTTTTTGAGGCCATAGAAACCGACTTCTGGGCTCACCATATTCATCCTGAAGACCTACCCAATGTGCAGTTCTGTAGCACACAACCACACCTTAGTCAGGAATATCGCATTCAACATAAAGACGGAAGCTATCGCTGGCTGTACGATCAGCAAAAAGTCGTGTTCGATGAACAAGGGGTTCCCTTAGAGTGGATTGGGTACCTCGTTGACATTACCGAGCGCAAACAAGTCGAGGAGCAACTGAAGCGCTCCTTACAAGAGAAGGATGTGTTGCTGCGCGAAATCCATCACCGCGTTAAGAACAACCTTAACGTGATCATCGGCCTCCTCAATCTTCAAGCAAGCTATGTGGAAGACGATGAAGTAGTTGAAATGTTCACCCACAGCAAAAATCGCATCCGTACAATGGCGCTGCTGCATGAACAGTTATATCGCTCTGAAGATCTGGGAAGAATAGAAGTATCAAGTTATATTGAACAACTTGTCGACAATTTAGCTGCTGCCTATGAGGATCGAGCTTCTCAGATAGACTTTTGCCTCAATATTGTGCCCGTAGCTTTGAACATTGAAACAGCAATCCCTTGCGGGTTACTTATCAATGAGCTAGTAACAAACTCATTTAAGTATGCCTTTCCAGAGGGTCAAGCAGGGAAAATTAGCATTACGCTAGCGAGGGTCAATCAACATTTAGACCTCACGATTCAGGACGACGGCATTGGCTTACCGCCAAACTTAGATATTCAAAGTTGTCCTTCCCTAGGCTTGCGGCTAGTGCGGTTATTAGCGCTCCAGTTAGGTGCCGAGTTTACCTTAGATAAACCTTCAATTGGCACATGTTTCCATTTGGTATTTTCTGAGTTGGCGTACGATGCGCGTTTATAACCGAGTCCTAATTTAAGAAGTCCCGAGACCTAAATGACACCTCCTACTCCAATCACCATCCTCATTGTTGAAGACGAACTCATTGCGGCAGAAAGCCTCAAGTTAGATCTTGAACGGAAGGGCTACACCATTGCAGGTATTGCAGATTCAGGCGAGAAGGCAGTTGAAATGGCTCGCCACACACGGCCTGACTTGATCCTCATGGATATCATGCTAAAAGGCCACATCGATGGCATCCAAGCCAGTCAGATGATTCGGCAAGACTGTGAAGTTCCCATTATTTACATCACAGCGTTTTCTAATAAATCAACCATTGATCGTGCATCTAACCTTGGCGAACCACTGCACTACTTGGTTAAGCCTGTCCGCTTAAAAACGCTGTTACAGACCATTGCACAAGCATTAGATCACGATAGTCTCACTGAAGCTGCACCAGCCGACCGTGAAACACCCACCGAAGAAACCGCGGAATCCTCTCTAGCACCCTGGCATACCAATGCTTATGAAGCATTGGAAGATATCTTTTCTACGAAAGATACAGCCGATCTCGTGTAAGCCTTAAGAACAAGCGTTCTAACCTAAACACTCAATTTACTTATACGACCTGACTGCACAGCTTACGTACGGCACTAAGCGCAACTTGCAATGCTGCAATCGTAGCGAGGACGGTTACGTCTCGAACAAAAAACGGCAGGCGCGCAGTGGATTCAGCGCATGGTCAACACGCTATTGGACAATACACTGAATCCCTACTGAGCGGATTAAGCTCCCGCCATCGATACCGTGGTTCCATTTTGAGAGACGGTATCATCCAATTCGTCGCTCATGCCAAAGATTTGGCCGAATACTTTTTGGACTTTATAGCCAGAATCGATAGATTCGAGCGGATCTTTACGTAACCGATGGCGCAAACAAAGCGTAATGACACGTTTAATATCGTCTGCCGTGACTGTAAAGCGTCCTTCAAAAGCAGCTAAGGCTTTGGCCGCACGATTGGTGACGATGTCGCCTCTTAACCCATCAACATCGAGTTCAGAACATACTTGCGAAATGTTGACCCGTAACTCTTGGTCGATGGTAACTTTGCTGAGGTTTTGCTGTGCTTCGACAATCTTGGCCTGTAATTCAGCTTGTGGCACTTGGTAGTCGACCAGGAAAGCTTGGGGGTTTTGGTCGAAGTTTGTCCGCTCTTCAACAATTTGAACCCGAAGGTGAGGGTCACGGACGGTTCTAATTTCGGCGTGCATCCCGAAGCGATCTAACAATTGAGGGCGTAGTTCCCCTTCTTCTGGGTTGCCGGAACCCACAAGCACAAAGCGGGCTGGGTGACGGATGGAAATTCCTTCTCGCTCTACGGTGTTCCACCCCGAAGCAGCGGAATCGAGCAGTACATCCACAAGGTGGTCGTCGAGTAAGTTCACCTCGTCAACGTAGAGGATGCCGCGATTGGCTTTGGCCAACAGTCCTGGTTCAAAGGCTTTGACGCCTTCAGACAAGGCTTTTTCAATATCGATGGTGCCGCATACGCGATCTTCAGTAGCGCCAAGGGGCAAATCAACCATGGGTACTTTTTTGCGGCTAATGGCTGGTGCTTGCCCAGTCGCAACCAGGGATTTCACCTCGTCGCTCATCATTTCTGGGTCGTTGGGATGGCTATTGAAGGGATCTTCTGCAACCACCTCAATGTCGGGCAGTAAGTCGGCTAGGGCGCGAATCGTCGTCGATTTCCCAGTCCCGCGATCGCCCATGATCATGACACCGCCGATGCGAGGGTCAATGATGTTCAAAATAAGGGCCAGCTTCATCTCTTCTTGGCCGACGATCGCCGTGAAGGGATAAACGACACGTTGGGTTGTATTGACAGTTGCGCTCACAGAAGTACCTGACTTGTAGCATGATCCAGCGTATCCCATTGTGCCACACATCCCGCCCCCCCTTACACCTACAGAGGGCAGCAAATGCTACAGAATGGAAATTGCTATCGTTATCCGCTGGGCCTAAACCATGAAAACCGTTGTCTGGATCGGCACAATTTTGATGTTAAGCGTGGGAGGCGGATGGGTTGGCGTCATCGCACAACCGACCAAGCCAGCGGCACAACCGACCGAACCAGCGGCCCAATCAACCTCGGCACCTACCGCTGCTAAAACACCACCTGCCGCGACAGTCCGACCTGTTCTGGAGCTAATCACACCTGGAACCGAGCCACGCCAGATTCTACGCTTGAAGCCAACGGTCAATGTGAAGCAAACCGCTACATTGACCATGGGAATGGATATTGGATTGTCGGTCGCTGGCAAATCAATTCCTGTCGAGAAATTGCCTGCGACGAAGGTTGCCTTTGAACTGTCACCGGATCGGATTGCCGCCAATGGCAACATTGATTACCACTTCCAGTATACCAGTGTTGATTGGGTAGGAACTTCCCCTTTGCCCACCGAGCTTTTATCTAAGCTCCGCGCCCAAACGGAAGCCCTAAAGGGAATTGTTGGCAAAGTGACGGTTGATAACCGAGGGCAGATCAAGGCAGGGCGCTTTGAAGTTCCTCCAACGATTAGCAGCTCAGCGCGGCAAATGCTGAAGCAAATTTCTCATTCGGCAGATCAACTCTCGGCACCTTTGCCAGAGCCTGCAGTGGGCCTTGGGGCAAAGTGGCGCATTACCTCCCAACCCAAGTTCAATGGCATTAGCCTGAAGCAAGTTGCAACCTATGAACTGGTCAAACTGCAACCGGATCAAGCAACGCTCCGCATTGGGATAGAACAACAGGCTCCACCACAAACGATTCAAATACCGGCAGAAGGGACCGACTCACCTGCCAACGATACCTTGGCATTAAAGTCTTTTACGGGACAAGGGCAAGGTACCATCACTTTCCGGTTCGACCGCTTATTACCCACAGCATCCACACTGCAAATTCGCTCAAATGCAACGATGCAGTCGCCAAATCCACCCAAGGCACCCATTGACCTAGACACCACAAATCAGATGACGATGACGTTGCAGTCTCCCTAGAAACCCAAGGGGAACCCCGTCACACCACTTCAGCCCAGACGGTGGGGGGCATCATGCTCGCTCTGGCGACAGTTGCTGTGACGGGTGGGACGCTAGGGCGTCGTTGATAAATCCAGCTTGGCCAGGAGGCCAAAAGCGGATGTTGGCACGTCCAATCACATTACTTTGAGGTAAAAAGCCCCACACATGGGAGTCGTTGCTGTTGTTGCGGTTGTCGCCCATCACAAACAGCATCCCTGGAGGAACTTTCACGGCAGGCATTTCGTATTTGGGCGCGTCGGCAATGTAGGGTTCGTTCAAGGGTTGCCCATCGATTAAGACGTGCTGGTTATGGACTTGAACGGTTTGGCCTGCCACTGCAATCACTCGCTTGATGAAGGCTTGATCGGCAGCAAAGCCTGCCGCTTGCAGTTGCGTGGGTGGGTTAAACACGACAATATCCCCTGGCTGAGGCGATCGCCAACGATAGGAGAGCTTTTCTACAACAACGCGATCGCCAGGATACAGCGTGGGCACCATGGAAGGCGACGGAATATAGCGCGACTCTGCCACAAATCCACGCATGACGATAGCCAACAAGAGCGCAATCACAATCGTCAAAATATTGTCTTTTTGCGATCGCCAGAAGCCCTGCCCTTGGGCTTTGGAGGCTGGGGCTGCAACTGAATCTTTGGTCATTCCCTAGTACATCCGCTTGAGGATATAGTCCGTGAGTTCTACTAAGGCCTGTTTTGATGGAGAGGCCGCCAATTTATCTAAGCACTGGAGGGCTTGTGCCGAAAACTGTTCTGCCAGCGCTCGTGCCCGTTCAACGCCCTGACTATTATTCACCAAC
>DATNQK010000194.1:0-1737 GCA_036704065.1 Stenomitos sp. | reverse complement strand
ATCGAGGGCTTTGATGACCGCTTCTGCCCCAGACGATTGGCATCCTGCTGCGGTACAGCATCGAATCCGCTTGGGTTTGTGTTGGGCGCGCTCCTGTTCGGCAATGTGATATAGCTCAGCAATATCCATGAAAATTCTCCTCGGTTCACCGCATCTGTTCTGACCTGGGGATGTGTGATTCTTATGACTGCGTTGCCGTTAATGCCTGTACTTTTGCGACCGTATCTGCCACCGATAGGTTGCCGCCGACTTCTCCATCAAAAACGGCTGCAGGCGCAATACCGCAAGCGCCTAAGCATCGGGCTGTCATCAGCGAAACCTGGCCATCGGGTGTTGTTTCCCCAACCTTAATGCCTAACTCAGTTTCGAGGCGTTCTAGAATTTGAGCCGCACCTTTAACGTAGCAAGCTGTGCCGAGGCAGACGACGCAACTATGTACCCCACTCGGTTTGAGCGAAAACAAATGATAGAAAGAAGCAACGCCGTATACGCGGCTCAGGGGCAACTTTAACTGACGCGCAATGTACAGTAATACTTCTTCCTCCAGATAACCGAAGGATTCCTGCGCTTTATGGAGCACCTCGATCAAGGCATCGGCACGATAGTGATTGCGCTTTAAGGTGATATCGAGTGTCTTATACCGCCGATCGCAACTAGCAGCATCATGAGAGGTCGGCAAGGGCGACCTTTGGCGTTCTTGGGGAGCTTGAGGATTGAGTGTCGGCATGGTCGCGCCTTCCTACGCAGCAAAATTGGGTAAAGCGAAGTTCTATTTACGCTAATTTGTACTTCGCAAAATGATGCTCAATGTTAAATTCGCTAAAGGCTAAAAAAGCCTAATTTTGATACAAAATGCTGAAACTACTGCAAACTTCTTGTTCAATTCCTATAAAGAAACTTTATCTAGAAACGTTGATAGAAGCGTTGACTGCAGACTTATGCAAGAAATATTGCGGTTAGCCGCAATTGGATGAGATAGAGCTTGAAACACTAATTTAGCAACTAAAAAGTTGTTTTATATTCAATTCTATCTCTACCTCTAAGTATAGTTGTACTAATATTTTTTGAAGTGAGCAATTCAGGGATTCTTAATATTTTGAAGGAATAATGTTTTCCTCTCTTTGGCAGGAGAGGAGTTCAATGACAATGCTTCCGGCGATGCGCAATGCTACTTTTGCCAGTAAAAACACGCGGCTTTGAACCAGAGCAGTGTCTAGGTTCACGCACGATGTACGGTTCCTTGTAAGGGCTACAGGCAAGTGCTAATTCGCGATCTGTTCGTGTTGCTGTTGTTCAATCTGGGCAATGGTTTGCCGCAGCAAGTGCCACTGTTGCCAGAGATGGTGGTAATGTTCAATTTCTTTAAGGCTGTCCCAAGCTGTTGCATTAATTGAATTCCAGATCGATTCGCGATCGCCAAGCAGTTGGTTGAGCGCTGTAGGGGTTGTAGAAGAGAGTTTCAGCATACAAACAGTTTTGATCAAGCAAGGTCAAAGGGCTGAATGTTACTGACTATCGACGATGCTGCCGCAGCAGACTGTAATGCATGATGCGGCAGCAGTGATATCTCAAGTCTGTAGACAAGGCAGCAAGTTTCTAAGGATCGTGGATTAAATAACATCCAGAATTAAGCTTTCTGCGGCTTGGCAGTGTAATTCCACTTTGGCAAGTAAGCATCAAAAACGATTTCCATGGATTCCTTAAACTCCTGGGTGACTTTTCGCCCCGTTTGGTACG
>DATNQK010000193.1:0-2426 GCA_036704065.1 Stenomitos sp. | reverse complement strand
TTAGAGAGCATCATGCTAACGCAGGTACGAAGGGTTGGCGACCCATCCTCAGCTGGCCCTAGGGGGCTGTTGGCCCAGTTGTGCGATCGCATCAAGGCTCCCATTTGGCCACCCCCTACAAACAGGTTTTCTGTTAAGGGATTAGAGGATTCAGAAGCGATACTCATACTTAGCTTTCCTCAATCGCTATGCAGCCTTCAAGTAAATTTATCCCATCTTGTTTTAGGCTGATGCTCACCCAGTCAGTATTGCAAGTGCTGCAATCCATTTTTGGGGCTGAGCATACTGATGCAGAGGCACCTCAAACCTAGCCTTCAGAGACTTCTCTAAGTCCTGATCCCGGTAAGCCACAGTGACAGTGGTGGGAAGATGCTCCTCATTTATTACAGATCTAACCTCATCTGACGGAGAGCAGGCAGCCTATCGTAGATTGAGAAAGGGTCTTAAAGGGATTCGACAAATTGCACAGTTATCTCAGAGTTGTGCTGCATTGCTCTGTTCCATTTTAATCAAATCCTCTGAGTATCAATCTAGCCTTTGGCTGTGTGAGGGAAGTCCATCATTCGCAATAGAATGTGTTCATTGCAGGGGTAGAGCAGTCCACCTGTATCTGAGCGGTATAAAATATACGTTCCTAACGATCCTAAAGGTGGTAAACCTCAACAGCATTGACCCGCTAGTTTAATGAAGCCTGAAGTTTTACAATTTAAAGAGTTTAGGAGCTAGTTATGTTAAAAGTTGTGGGAGCTGGCCTTGGTCGTACAGGAACAATGTCCCTCAAACTTGCACTTGAGCGTCTTCTGGGTGGGCCTTGTTATCACATGACTGAAGTTTTTTCTCACCCAGAACATATCCCCCTTTGGGAGGCTGCAATACGGGGTGAAAGAATTGAGTGGTCAGAAATTTTTGATGGATATGTGGCCGCTGTAGATTGGCCTGCAAGTGCCTTCTGGCTTGAGTTGAGTAATTTATACTCACACTCACTTGTGATCCTTTCTTATAGAGATCCAGAGGCTTGGTGGAAAAGTGCAAGCTCTACTATCTTTCCTCATAAGGAAACAGTGCCTGAAGGTGAATGGCGTTCAATGATAGACAATCTCTTAATGCATAAATTCACCGCAGACACTACCAACCGTGAGGCTTGCATTGAAGCATTCAATCAACATAATGAGCATGTTCGCAAGGCTGGATTAGGCACCAGATTACTGGAATGGAAAGCCAGTGAAGGTTGGGAGCCGCTTTGTGGCGCACTTGACTTACCCATTCCCGAAGAGCCCTTTCCTTATGTAAACTCAACGGATGAGTTTAATCAAAGGCATCATTAAACAATACTTTTGACGGATGAATTTAACTTTGCCAATCAGGCACGAAAGACTAAAGCCCTAAGTCATACCCATGAAGAAGGTATCTTCACGATAGATGCTTAACCAGTTGTACTGCAAATGAATGCGCAGGCGGTAACAAATGCTTGGGTTGGAAAAACGCGATCGCTCTAGCCAAGCCAGTTCATGCTCATTAGAATAAGCACAACTGTAAAGGTGGAATATAGCCTCGCATACTATGGCCAAGCTTCTTTCGATTTTATGTTTTGTTCTCGCAGGTCTATGTGAAATCGGGGGCGGATACATGGTTTGGTTGTGGTTGCGAGAGGAAAAAAGTGCTTGGTTGGCGTTAGGTGGGGCAGTTTTGCTCACTATTTATGGATTTGTGGCAACGCTGCAACCTGCAAACTTCGGACGAGCCTATGCTGCCTATGGCGGAATTTTCATTATTCTCTCTATCATTTGGGGATGGAGAATAGACAATATGATGCCGGATCGGATGGACTGGCTGGGCGCTGCCATTACTCTGGCTGGAGTTTTAGTAATGATGTATGCACCAAGAGTTTAACCCTCCTGTTTGCCTCTGTTATAGACTCTTTTGGATGATTCCGGTATGCAGTTTTTGCCATAATGCGAGTTGAAATCTTTATCCAAGAGGGAATTGGGGTATCGCAGGAAAGATAAAGTCATCGCAGGGGAACTAATCGGGTGGCAATAGAAATGGTGGTAAGAAATTGCAGAATACCCTCTGTGATCTTTTTGTACTCTCTTCCGGTTTTGCTAAGGCTTGCTAAACCCTAGTCTGTAAGATTCATTAGAGTGTATTTTGAAACCCTCCACTCTGCCCGTCGATAGCAGGAGTTGCGATCGCCTCACGACTTTTACGTATGATTCGATGCTTTAACTCCTGCCAGTTTTTTAGCTAGAGAGCGATTGAGAAGGCCATAAGAGGAAACTATGATTTGGGAACACCTTCGAATAACGGCTACCCTAACTGAAACGGGCTCTAAGGCTTGGTGATATCTAAAGCAGTCGAACCTGAGAGATAAACGCTCCCCTTATTGTCCACGGCAACACCAAACGATGCGTCGGTGGAAAGGGTAC